>CAYJSY010000047.1:0-5781 GCA_964372925.1 Candidatus Woesearchaeota archaeon | reverse complement strand
ATTTTCTGTGCCCTAAAATTCCTGATTTTTTGGTCTCAAAAACTTCAAACAAACCTACGCCTAAAGGCGATGGTAAAACGAAAAAAGTTTCTGATTACCCCATTTGATTTGTTACCTATACTCTCTCCAGGTATGCCTACATTTAGTGCATCTAAAGAATTTTGTTTCAGCTTCGTCTCCGGCCCTGGTTTGAGATGTCCAGAAATAAGCTTCTTTATTCCTACACTTTTCACAAATCGCGTTAGTAACTGGAAAAACATCTGTTTCTTTATCCGTAATGACGCCTATTTCAGGAGTTTTTTTAATTTTTTCAGATACCTCAATTTTTATTTTAGAATTTGATTTATAATTGCATCTTAAACATCTTACTAAATTATTTTTTTCAATTAAAACAGAACCGCACTTAGGACAAAATTGCATTTTATTTATTATTTATAAACTCCCATTAAAATAAGATATAAAATCTTTAATTTTAATTGCTTTATACATTCAAATTAATTTAAATAATTTTCTTTTTTATATTTATTATTTAATAGTAATATCAAAAAACCCTCTAGTCTTACCATCAGCTAAAATTGGTGGTTTTTTGTTGGGTTTTTAGGATACAAGAAAATTCATTTAGAAGAATTTTCTGCACAGAAAATGTAGTACATTTTCTTGTGATCCAAAATTGAAAACTATACCTGTAAATTTATGGACATAATTAATACTGCAGCGTTTTATTAGGATATTTTAATAGCTTAACAGCCATTTAGTTATATCAACCAACCAGATTTTTGGCCAACCCAATAAGGGAATTTTAATTATAGCTTTGCCGATAATCTGTTCTTCCTTAATTCTAGTTTCGTCTGTGGCATAAACATTATTTGATAAAGTCAATTGTTGAGAGTTATGATCTCCTTTTGTTTCAATAATTTTTTCTTCATTAATAACATTGATTTTTACAACCCTATGTATAATTGGTCTTTTAGCAGTTGATTCTGTATTGCCTTTAAATATAATTACATCTCCAATTTTAGTTTCAAATCTTCCCCATACAATAATAATATCTCCTTTCCTAAAGCCGTTTTTTAGAGTAAATTTTGAGAATTGTTCTTTGGATATCTCAATATTTTCATACCAATCTCCGCAGTTTTCCCAATATTCGTCAAAATTAATATAATTTCTTTGTTTTGAGGTATACTGTTTTCCACATAGATTAAGCTCATTATATTCATTTTTTACTATTTGATGATCCATACTTGAGCTTTCGACTCCTGCAATAGGAAGCGTTGTACCCATTAATAAAGAGATAAAAGGGAAAAAAACAAATTTAACAAAAACAAATATTAGAAGTAAAGCTACAAGCCAGCTTGAAAAAGAATCTGAATTCCATACCCAATTCCAAATTTTTTTAAATTCAGAAAAATATTTATTAGACATGAGTATTATTGTAAAAAAGAGTTTTTAAATCATTGGTGTTTGTAAAATTTAGAAGCTTTTTTTATTAATATAAATTAAAAAACATGATTTTTTTGAAGTTTCTGGAACAGAAAAAATTTGATGTTTTCAAACACCATGGGTCATAGAGCCAGAGCATATTTATTTAATCTGGTTTTTGAAAACCAAAAAATCTGGAATTTTCTGGGAGATAAAATATTTTGAAAAATTTTCTGTTTTAATCATAATTTCATACACAATCTTTTACCAAAGACTATAAACATGTGGAATTCGGACATTTAAAAAAAGTTATTTTTTTAGGTATTAAAATTATTTCTTATTAATTTTCTTTGCGCCTTCCCATATCCAATACTGACTAGTTCGTTTGATTGAATAATCTCTCCTCTGATAATATAGTCTGTTATCTCTTTTCTTCCTCTTTTCCTAGTTTCTTCTTCTATTTTTAATTTTACTGATAGTTCTCCTAATTCAAGCTCTCTATAACAACAAAATTCTAATTCTTTTAATAAAGCACCTTCTCTTCCAGTCAAGAAATTTTCTAATGCCCTTCCAACCCCAAATATAGAATAAACTACCTTATTTACATTATTATTCAAGGACTCGTTAAATGATTTTAAATCATCTTCGAAAATTTTTCTAACATCAACAAAATCTCCATTAAAATAATAATGAGAATAAGAGCTTTCTCTATCATAAACTTTTTCTATTTCAAATCCGGAAATTTTTTCTTTGTCTTTATAATAATTGAAAATAGAATTGTTTTCTGAATAATCTGTATTTAAAATTAAAGACTCTCCCTCTGAAACATAATCTATAAAATTTGCCCGGATTATTGAAGGTAAATCAAATCTTCCGTCACTTCTAGCCATTTTCTCTACTTGTGCAAATAAATAAACTCCTGGACAGATGGCATTATTCTCCAAATAATGAATTGGATTTTTATCACCAACAGCTAAAGCTAATTTTTTCCAATCATCTTTATTAACTTCTAATTTAAAATTCATTTTTCTGATAATTAAAAATTATTTTTAAAGTTTTTTGTTTAAATATTTTTTTCTATCACTTTTATTTAGTCTTTCAATAGAATATCTTAACATAGTTCTTGGCATTTTTTTATAGTTTCCATCTAAAAAAGATTTTAAAATTCTTTCGTCTCTCTTTCCAATCTCTCTTAACATCCATCCAACTGCTTTATGAATTAAATCATGTTTATCATTTAAAAGAATACTGCTTATTTTTAAACAATCCTCAAATTTATCATTCTTAATAAAAGCAAAAGTAGAAACTATTGCAATCCTTCTATCCCACAAATTATCGCTTTTGGCTAGATTATATAAAATATCCTTATTCTTATTAATTAAATAAGTCCCAACTATTTTATCCGCAGTCAAATCAACTAAATCCCAATTATTAACTGAGTTTTTATTCTCTAAATAAAAATCATAAATATCTTTATTTTTTGTTTTTTTGAATTTTTCAACTAATATCAGTAATCCTATCAGTCTTTTTTCATGTATTTTGCTATCCAATAATTTTTTTATATCTTCAGGTCTTAGATCTATAAAATCCATAGCAATCTTCCTTTGATCAGGAACGCTTATACCTAAAAAAATATCTCCCTCTCCATATTCTCCTTGTCCAGTCTTAAAAAATCTTTGAAGAATTTTTGCTTTTTCTTGGTCATAACTTTTAATTATTCTATTTTCTAATATATTTAACATAATTGCTGATTATTTAGAAAGAGCTTTTCTAAAAGTTTGGACTTTTTTTTCTTTATAAACATGTTTTTGTTCTTTTGCTTTTTGTTTTGCTATATTCATCTCTGCATCTTTTGAAGTTTCTTCTCTCTCTTTTGTTTCTAGTTCTGACTTTTTTTCTAAATCTTTATTTTCTTCAACAACCTCTTTTTTCTTTTCCTCTGTTATTTTTTTCTCTTCTAATTTTTTCATTTTTTCTTTTCTAGCTCTTTTAAAACTAACAACTTCCGGTATCTCTAATAATTCTACTGTAACATTCCCATCATCAAATTTTTTTACTATAACACCTATTTTAGCCGGGGGTTTTCTCATTCCCCTAAACCTTATCTCATTATTTAAGTCAATATCGATTTTAATTTTTCTTAAGTCTCTATCATAAACTTTCATATGCCTAGCTATAAATTCTTTTAAGGTTTTAACTGCTTTGTTAGATCTTTTATATTCCGGAACTTTTAACCATCCTTTTCTTAACGGAACAATATACTTTCTTTCTAAAATTATTTTGTTTTCTATTTCATTTGCCATTTTAAAATTTTAATCTAAATATCTGCTCCAGTCTTGATTTAGCTCTTTCAAATTCTTCATTGCTTTTTGAATAAATGTCTAAATAATTAATTAAGGGCTTATTATTATAAAAAGTTAGGTGAAACCTTGTTTCATCTATTGAACAAACAATAAGTGGGCATATTCTCTCATCATATCTCTCTACTATCTTTAGTCCAATAGGCAGATCATTATCTGAAACTCCCGGAAAATAAAATAAAGGGATCTTCTCTGACTGCTCTTCTGTTAGTTCATAATTTTTTATCATTTTAATTATTTATATACATCTCAATCAAATTCTTACTAAACAAATAACCAAGATAAGATATAGCTCCTAATTTAGATGTTAATTTTAAATTTTGATCATTACTAAAATATACTCCAACAGTAAAACCTAACAGGAAAGGAAAACCCTTTAAGTAATACTCAATTTGATTAATGTCATATTTATCTCTAAATCCATCTAAAGTAGTAAATAATGTTCCAGATCCAAAGCTGTATAATTCTAATCTTGGAGGAATAATTTTTTTTATTAAACTTGTTTTAGTTTTTTTTTCTACAATTTCTTCTAATTCATTATTTTCTTTCATCTTATCCTAAATGCTGTTTTTTCATCCTTCTAGGCTTAATTTTAAGTTTATGTATTCGCCAATTTCTTCTTATGCTAGTTACAGATGAGGGATGTATTTTCTTTCCCTTCCCAAATTTTTTTAAAACCACGAAAATCGGAGCCCATTTTGTTCTCTTTCCTTGCTTGCTCAATTTTATTTTTTTTTGGTATCTTTGTTTCGCTTTCATTTTACACTTTCCAGTAATTTTTTGCCATTTTCAGTTAATTTTCTTCCCGCCCTTTTTTTTTGCTCTTTTGACTTTTCTAATAAGCCCGCTTTTTCTGCTTGTTGTAATATAACCCTTATAATTTTTCCAGAACCTTTTCTAAATCTTTCTGGTTTCATTCCACGATTTTTTTTGCTTCCATATCTTGTTCTTAATCTATTAACTCCAACTGTTTCGTGAATGTAAATCTGCCTTAAAATGCTGGCAGCCCTTTTATACCAAAAATCTTTCTCCTGTGATGGTCTTTGTTTTGCAACTCCAGTTTTAACAAAATCTACCCATTCTGGCTGTTTAAATTCAGGAATATTTTTCAATATCTCAGTTAATTTTGTATTATATTCTCCTGCAGGCATTTCGTATAAAACGCTTGTTTTTATTGGCATTTTTTTCTTAATTTTTTTAATATGGATTGATTAAATTATAATAAATCAATTATTAATTTTTAACATATTATTATGAATTTTTGCTTTTTATAATTTTTTAGTATTTTGATGAATTTTTCAGCTAATCTAATAATCATTCCTTTCGGAATTAGAAAGGCCATGGACCTTAAAGGTATCAGAAAAAGAGGGTTTATAAACTTTATTTTATTTTTTAAATTATGTCTGGATCTGGCGAAGGAAAAAAATTTATAGGAAAAGCTGATGTTTACATTCATGAAAAAGGAAAATCATTAGCAAGAGTTACCCATATAGATATAGAGCTGCCTGAATTAAATGAAATAATAAAACCTAAGGAATCCTCTTATGTCCAGGGAAAAGATGGCGGGGTTTTTATAGGATTAAAAAAAGAAATGATAAAAAGGGCTGAAAAAATTATTAAAGGATAATTAAATCCGATTTCTTAAATAATCCTATTATTTGAAGTATTAATCCGATAATAACTGAAGAATATACACTATATAGAATGAATAAACCAAAAATTATATAAAATAAATTTTTATTAGTAATATGATAATAGCCGCCAATAAAAGAATAAAAAGGTATAAATAAAATTATAATCAAGGTTGCTAATAATTGAGTATATAAACCATATCTTAAAAATTTGTTTGTTTTCCGACTCTTAACACAAATTACTAAAATAGGTATTTGAAAGATCAGCATGTAAATAGATAAGGGATATTGGACCGACTAATAATTATAAAAATTAAGATAATTATCATTAAAAGTATATAAGCGCAATTAAAAAAAATTTGATACAGAAA
>CAYJSY010000046.1:0-5899 GCA_964372925.1 Candidatus Woesearchaeota archaeon | reverse complement strand
GGTTTGTTTGAAGTTTTTGAGACCAAAAAATCAGGAATTTTAGGGCACAGAAAATATTCTGAAAGATTTTCTGCTGCAGGAAAAAAGACGTCGCCTTCATTGCGACGTCCTCTGCTTAAAAGCAGAGGTTTATTTTTGCTCTGTATTAGAAAAATTTTATCCCATTTAAAAGAATTTCTTAAAAGATCATTTTAATATCCACCAATAAACCACAAGTCTTTTTTTATTTATACTCATTTTCTAATATTCCTCTTTTTTCAATATACCTTAAAAATAATCTAGTTTACAAACTTATTTTTTTTAGTTTTGTAATCATTACTAAAAATGAGTTAATTTCATTAAATATAGCTAATAAATAATCTTACTTATAATGGATTATACTTTTTGTTGTTAGAATAGTATTTGAAGTAATCAACCTTATCAAACTTACATTTATTTTTTAACAGCATTAACAACCCTATCTCAAAACCACTTATCAATACACTCCTGTTTTTCAGTGTTTTTTCCAAAAATGCTCTCTATATATTTTTTAGTTAACTCTAAATCTTGTTTAATATAAGGAGGTACATCATAATTATCAGCTAAATCTAAAGCAGGTTCGAGATATTTAACAATGCTTCCATAAGAAATTGTATATATAAGTCTGCCATTGCATTTGCATTTTCCGCTTAGAGGGGGCCTTCTATATATCTCATTGCATGTGCTGCATCTAAAATTTTGTTGAGTAAATTTTCTTAGATTGCCTTTCAAATCTCTTATAAAATGTCTATCAATTATCAGTCTGGCCACATCTCCATGATCAACACTTCTTAACTTTTCGCACAAATTCATCTGAGCCCTAACTTTTTCCTGCATTGTAGGGAGAATTTTATAAGAGCTGCAATTAACGCCATTATTAAAATTTTCTGTGTTATGTGTAAAACCAATGTTAACATACGGATCTTTTTCAATTCTTTTCTTAACACTCTCTATCTCTATCTCGCTCGAATGCGAGCCTAGTTCAGCCTTTTCGTACAACTCTAGAGGATAATTATTGACTAACTCAAAATCTAGTATCTGGTCATCAACCTCTCTAGCTGAAATTCTTCCGTTTAAAACTAGAGGGGCATCTTGTGTGGCTCCCCTATGAGACGGTAAAAAGGACTTTGAAAAATTTATTAAAACATCTAATAATAACATTATCGCGGCCTCATCACCATCGCAGTCTCTCCTCATAGCTGCATGAATATAAGGACTCCCCATCAATCCCTGAATTTTTGTAAAGCCAATTATTCTGCATATAACGCCTGCGCAATTATGAGGAGCCATACAAACTCCCAGCTGCCCTACTAAATCTTCTCTTTTTTCAACATTAAAAAATTTAGGCATTTTATAAAATCTTGTTAACAATTCATCTATATACTTGCAAATATTAATAAAAATATGGTCTCCTCTCTCATCTCCAGATTCGTTATTGCACGGGATTAGAATATCGTGCGGTTTTAACTCTAAAATTTGATTGTCATTTACAAGATCATTACCCCTGCAATCTTTAGTATATCCTAATTCTTTTAGTTTGTCGACGCCCACCTCTATCTCTTTTGGTTTAAAATGAGTTAGAGGTATCTCGGTCATATCATATCTAACTGTCCCATCCTTATTAACGCAAAGTTTGTATTTTGCTCTTAATATTCCTTTAACTAAATTTTCCAAATCATGATTTTGAGAGCTGGTTCCTCTAACCCCCTTTATCAAATTAGGCATCTCGGTTTTTAATAGTCCTAATTTTTCTCTTGCTTTTTCAAAATAATATTTTATATCTAACACCCTATTTTTAAAAGTACTGCTGTTATGAATTTTACACTTTTCTTTTGATTCTAGAGAGCATATTTTACAAAAAAATATTTTTTCTGTTTTTTCGCCGCAATTCTCACAAACTCGATAAATACTATCCTTACTACATTTATTACAGTAATTAAAAGGAAACTCTCCTCTGATTGTTCCATTTTCAACAGCTTCATTGACACTTCTTAATCTACCACCCTCACTCCCAACAGGAAAAAGAATATTCGGGCTGCCTACTAATTTTCTTAATTTAGCTTTTTCAGGCCTCCCCATTCTAGTTCCAATAAATTCTCCAGCCTTATCTTTTATCTTAAACTCAGAAAGCTCGTTAATTATATCTAAAATTAATTTTCCTTCATTGGCACCTCTGCATTCCTCTGGTTTTTTAAATTTATAACTAATCGTTAGCTCATTTTTTACTCCTAGATTAGCCAGTAAAGAATCTGTCTCCCTTTTTTCTAAAATAACATTCTCTGTTCCAATAGAATGTTCTATCCCCAGTAGCTCCAGAGCCCTCTTGCCTGTTTTAAATCTCTCTTTTTCTAGATTATTATAAGGAAATAATAACTTGCCCTCATTTATTACTGCATGTTGAATCCAGTCTACAAAACCTAAAAATTGTTCATAAGTCAACTGAGTCCAATAATAGATATAGGAAGGATGTAAAGGTATTTTAAATTTTCTGCTGAGATTTACAGCTTCCTCCAAATTAACATTCCAAAAATCCTTAACAAATCCTCCCTTTTTTTCTAATTCTAGACCCCACCACTCCTCAACATAACCGGGCTTAATTAAAACAGAATTTCTATTGATTACATCGCCCAACGGAAACAAAATGTCTCCCAAATAAATTATTTCCTCTATCTCATCAAAAACATTTTTTGTCTCTTTATAATTTTCAAATTTTCTGACACTCCCGTCTCTAAATTTGAATATAGGTCCCTCGATTTGGTCACACGGCGTAACAATACAACCCTTTGTGGGTTTCTCTGTTTTTAGTTGAGTTCCTGTTGCAATAAAATTATTAGTTATAGCCATTGTATCAGGATTAATGCTTACCGCGCTAAAACCAGATGTCCTGCTTCTTCCGTATCTAAATCTAAATCCTTTTCCAGGATGTCCAAAAACAGGCCTGCCTGCAACTAAATCTTTTATATATGTGGGACTTAAATCAGACTTGCCTCTCTCCCTTTTTTCATGGATTTTCACATACTCATTTAACCACTCCCAGTCACTAATCTGCAAATCTTTTTTTTGAAGACTTTTTAATATTCTCACTCCCTTAGCGGCTTTTTGTGACAGCCCCTCACCAATTATTAGACAGAAACCTCCTCTTATTAGATCAGTTTCTATTCTAGGCAAATTCTTATAGTTTGAGACCTCTCTATTCTCTGTTGGATCTCCACAAATCTGAATAGGCAAGTTTTTAGCAATAAAATAAGCCTCCTCCTCTGTTGGTAGATACTGCAGATTATTGATTCTTTCATGATAGTCATATAATTCTGTAATAGTTCTCTTGCATTCTAGCTCTGTTGCATCATATCTAGAATACCCAAACAACTGCCTTATATAATCAATAAGAATAATCACGACGCAACTAGCAGTAGTTCCTGCGCTTCTTATCGGTCCAGAAAAATAAGCTTTTATATAACTCTCTCCTAGCTGAGTTTTTCCTATTTTTATTCCGGTATATCCTTCTATGGGGCTTGAAACAACTCCTAAAGTAGTATACGCAAAACCGACTCTAATTCCTGCGTCCATCGCCTCTATCTGTGTCTCAAATTTACAAAATTTTTCTTTTGCTATCTCCTCAGCGATTTTAAAACTAACCATACTATCTAAAGCTCCATACTCTTTTTCCAGCTCTAAAATTCTATTCACTATTCTAATGTCATCTAACTGAGGATATTTTATAGCAATTAACTTAACAACCTTTGAGGCCATGTTAAGAGCTAAAGGCGACTCTACCTCATCTAGAGGGTCTAAACCTCTTGCTCTAGCTTTTCTAGCTATCTCATAATTTTTTTCTATTTCCTTTGCAAATTCCTCAAAATATTTTTCTGACTCTAAAGTTAATTTTTCCATGTTTTGTTTTTTATAGTGTTTATTTTTTATTTTTTTTAATTTTTATTGCAAAACCAACTCTTGCACCCCCAACTAATTCAAAAAAATCTTTTGTAAGATTATCTAAACGATCATCTATAGTAAGATTGTTCCTAGTCTCTGGATTTACATATTTATCATAATAATTTTCCATTTCTTGATAATATTTCAAAGCATTGGGGCTATTTCTCTCGACCTGTCTAACTTTATCATCTAAAATAGGATCTTCCATAATTTTAGCATATGCTAACTCTTCTTCATTTAAATCATTTTTTAAATCCTCTCCGATCTTCCTAAAATAATCCAAAACTTCTTTTCTTATCTCTAATTTATCCATTTTTTATTGTAAATTTTAGCTCTCCTAATTATTTATAATCTATTTCTTATTAACAATGATCTTAGTTATCACCTACCTATTTTATTATAAAAGCTAAATAGCTCCTCTTACATTCATAGATTATTATTAATTATTATTTGTTTATTTTGTTTATCTTAACACTTCCTTTAACTCATTAAAATAATTATCTGTTATGCCCTTAAAAATATCTTTCTCGTAAATCATACTTTTTTCATATAACTCATCTTCAGGTTCTCTAGGAATAACATGAAAATGTAAATGATTAATCTTAAACTCACTCTCTTTTAAAAATGGCCTGTAATTTTGCCTTATGTCAACTCCAGAAACTCCTAACCTCTCTAACAACAGTTTCTCAATTCCTTTAACTTCTTTAATTAACTTGAATAAAATATACTCTGGAATTTCCATTAAAGATTCGTAATGTTCTTTAGGAATAACTAAACAATGTCCTCTTAATAAATAAGGGTTACTCAAAATCGTAATAGTGGTTTCGCTTTCTCTAATTAATTTGTTTTTATCATAATTACAAAAAACGCAATTTCCTAGTTTATTTTCCATTTTTTATTTAAATTTTTTTCTCTTACGGGCTATTGCCCATCCCACCCCCGCACCACCCATTAATTTAGTAAAATCAGTGAACATTAAATCAATATTTTCTTGAAATCTTGCGCCAGATAAACTAATTCTAGTATTAGGATTTTCATATCTATCATAAAAATATTCCATCTCCTCGTAATACAGTTTAGCTTTTAGGCTATTACTCTCAACATCCCTAATTTTTTCTATTAATAACGGATCTTCCATAATTTTAGCATAAGCTAACTCGCTCTCGCCTAATTCTGATTTTAAACGATTTCCTAAGTCCAACATATAATCTAAAACTTCTTTTCTTATTTTAAATTCCATTTTTTATTCATCTAGATTTATTTTTTTAGTAATAATGGTTTTATAATTATTCGTATAAAAACTGTCTTATTATCTATCTATTATTCTAACTAATCTTATGGTTTGTAATGCTTATTTTATCAAAATCCTACCCCACCGCCCCCCACCAACTCCCTATAATCCTTATGCAATTCTATAAAAAAATTCCTGCATTCTTCCCTAGTTTTATTACTTAAATCTATTTTTTCTTCAACATATTTTTTGTAAAAACTTTCCATTCCTAAATAATACTCTCTAGCCCTCAATCCATCCCTCTCAACCTCTCTGACTTTATCAATTAATAAAGGGTCTTCCATAATCTTGGCATAAGCTAATTCATTTTCATTTAAATCCTTGATAATTCTCCCTCCCCATACTCTCATATAATCCAAAACTTCTTTTCTTATTTTAAATTCCATTTTTTAATTTTTTTATCTCCATAAATTGAAAACTACACAATTTAGTGCGCACTAATTGCAAAGAGGTTTTCAATTTTGAATCACAAGAAAATGTACTACATTTTCTGTGCAGAAAATTCTTCTGAATGAATTTTCTGTATCCCAAAAACCCAACAAACAACCAGCTTTAGTTGGTGGTAAGACAGCAGGGTTTTTCTGATACAGAGCAAAAGTAAACTCTGCTTTTAAGCAGAGGACGTCGCAATGAAGGCGACGTCTTTTTTCCTGCAGC
>CAYJSY010000045.1:0-5909 GCA_964372925.1 Candidatus Woesearchaeota archaeon | reverse complement strand
AAACCCAACAAACAACACCTTTTAAGGTGTGGTAAAACTAAAGGGTTTTTCTGATTTTTTAAATATTTATTTTGTTATAAAAAATTTAATTTTTTTAAATACCTAGAAAATTAATTAAGGGCATTAGTATAGGTAAGAAATTAGATGATCGCAAAGATAATTTTAAACACATAATATTACCATTAATTTTTACCAGTGTATAATAATTATAGTCTAATATTAAAGCTATCTTAAATTACATTCATAGTTAAAAATAATTTTTTATAAAAATAAATTATTTAGATTAGTAAAAATTATTAAAATATTAAATTATATCTGCTAAAAAAAAGCAAAAATAAAAAACCAATTAAAAAACTTGGCGTGAATGGTACACCATATTTAACTAAAATCTTTCTCCTATACTTTTTTCTGATTAGTTCAAGTTCTTCTTTAGAAACTCCATTCCAATTTTTTTCTATTTTTTTCCCTTTTACATAGATATCTTCGTATAACCAGTCACCCTCTGTTAAATCTTTTACATCTATTTTTTTAACTAGACAGCTTTCTTCCACAGATTTTGAATAAATAAAAAATACAGGAAAAAGGGAAAAAATACTTACTAATAAAAAAATTAGATTAATAAAACTTGCTAAAATGCCTATTAAAAAAAATGGCAAACTGATCAAAAGGATAGCAGAATAATTTTTAAATTGTTTACTAAACTCTTTTTTAAAATTCTCATAATTAATAAAAACAAGGAAAATAGACCAAATAAATACGTAAATTGAACCGCCAAGTATGAATGAAATAGTGAATATAGAGAATATTTTAATATTTACAAGCCAGCTATAACTCAATGGCAAAATAGTTCCTAAGGCTATCAATAATTTTGCGTCTCCTCCTGCAAATAGTCTAGAATAGTAGAATAAATTACCTAATCCTAAAAATATTATAAATCCAATTACTCCGTTAATAAAAAATCTATAATCATTTATGAAAATACTTAAAGCAAATCTGTATGAAAGTGCAAACGCTATCAGGCTAAAATTCCATACATTATCAACCTCTCTTCTTTTTAAATCTTGTAATATTGCTCCTGTAATCCAAATAATAGCTAAAATAATTAAGAATAAATTTTCGTCTATTAATAAATTTGGCAATAACATTTTATATTTAGTAATTAAAATAAGAATTGCTTATAAACTTTTTTAATAAAAGTTTAATAGAAACTATTTTTTCTTTGATCTTCCGTATCCGCCCTTTTTATATTTATTATAACGAGCTTTGGCTCGTTTATCCCCTCTTGATTTTCTTTTCTCCGGCATTGAGTAATCCATTTTTTTATTAAACATTAAATCTGATTAAACAAATTATATAATTTTTAGCTATATGTAGTGTACTTTTTTAATTTTTTTAGTCAAGAGTAATCTAAATTTTTTACTGAATAAATATAGAATATTATTAATTAAATTGGCATCCAAATGCTACACAAGAAGCTCTATTATCATTGAAGCTAGAGCAAGTAATTGATGGTATGACGTTACAATTTCCCTTATTTAAGTCTGTTGGATCACTAGCAGTCTCCCATAAACATCCAGAGACTGATTCACAATTTAATTTGCCTCTATTACTCTGATCGTTACATATTTTAGGATCTATAGTTCCGCTACAAACTCCTTTTTCTGAAACACAATCAATGTTATCGCAAAAATCCAAACCGACATTTCTCTGCTGTAATGAATGACAGTTCAATTTTTCTGTTTTGCTTTTTTCTTGAAAGACAACATTTCTAAATTTTGTACAGTAATCATATACAGATTGTGTTGAACATGCGACCTGACAGGCCTGAACAACTGTCTGAACATTAACCTGTCCTCCTCCATATCCAACGATGTTCTCCCATAAATTGCCCCACCCTATAGTAAATCCATATATAATGACAACCAAAACGACTAATGCTAGAATAATCATTACTATTGTTCCAATAGCTAATTCTGCCCCTTTTTTATTCATAATCTTACTTAACCTCATTTTTGTATATTTATTAATAATCTTTTATTTAAAAACCTTTTGAAATTCTTTTTTATAATTATAGGAAAATATTATATTTTGCTTTTCAGAAAGATAATATTGTTTTAACTCTAAATCGAATTTTAAAATAAGCTTATCTTCATTTAGTTCTATATTTTCTTCAACAATCTTATTTTCAACTTGTTTAAGTTCTTCGATTGGATAATTCCCGTATTTGTCTTTATAATTATTCAACTCTTTTTTAAAATTCTCAATGAATCCCTGCTTGTTATCTGTACCAATTGATTTATCAAAAATCTCCTCTAAATAAAAATTTAACAGAGCTTCTTTCAAATATATTTTATCTATCTCGCTATGAATCTTAACAGTTTTTTCAATATCTCTAGCTTTAATATTAAAATAAAAAAGGCTTGTCGTAATTAAAACTAAAGCTGATAAAACCAGTATTAAAATCGGAATTGAGACTGCTTTTTTATTAGATATTATGTTAATTTCAAATTTCATTTTTATTTTTTATTGTAATTTAAATTTGGTAGCTTACAATTTTAAGTCTAGATTTATCTTGTTTAGATTGTTTATTTTGTGAGTTAACATTTTATTTTATAATTATAAATTAAATTTAATTAAAGTTTTCCACACATTCTTTTCTCATTCTAAATTTAATTTCTAAAGATTCTCCTTTATAATTAGTCTTATGAATAATATTGTCTGTATAATCGAGATTGCTTGGTGTGAAAAAATCTTGTATTTTTAAACCTGCTTCGGTTATAGTTCCTTGCGGCAGCTCTAAAAAATATCTGTCTGTTTTATCAATATTACAGATTTTGTCCAGTTCTTTAATAATACTGTTGATTGTATTGCTTCTTTCAAATTGAAGTCCGGTTTTTATTAATTTATCCCAATCGCTATTATCAAAACCGTCTGCAATCATTATCCTTTTTAATGAAATCGCATCCTTGCTAAAAGCATTTAAACCATATTTTTCAACAAAATTTTCTCCTTTATTATTTTCTATTTCAAAATAAGGGCTTAAAGAAGATTTAATGGCACCTATTAACTTTTTTTCTTCTCCATCAACAATTATTTTAGAATTTAGAAAATTGATTAGCTTTAAGTTGCTGTCTAAATCTAATTCTTCTTCTTTAAAAGTTACATCAATTCCAGTCAATTTTTCTTTACCAAAAATAGATAACATGAATATTATGTATATAACCATAATAAATACTAACATAAAAAAAACAATTATCCAGGTAAAAACACTGTCTTCTAATCCTTTTTTGTTGATTCCAAAAATTTCTTTATTAGCCATTTTTTTATTATTTAATATTTTAATTAATATTAATACATATTTTATTATTTTTGATTTGATGCTGTTAAAATTTTTATTTTATAGTCATAATTAAATTCTTTTTCTGCACATTTTGGAAATTTTTCTCCACTTAAATTACATTCTACCTCAAAGTCCCTATTTCCCTCTTCAATTTTTAGAATTTGATTGTCAAGTGAAAAAATCTCTATTTTAAAATAAAAATCTCCATTATTTATTATTTTAATATTAATCTCTGCCTCGTTAAAAATATTAAAATCATTTTCTAAAACCTTCTGATTTAAATGTTCTTCTTTAATTATAACTTTAGTTATTTTTTCTGATAGTATTACAGCTTCTCTCTCTCTAATATCGACTGTCTCGGAATAAAAAAGATAGATTCCTATACTTACGCCAATTGCGATGATAAGAAAAGACAAGAAAAACATACCAATGTCAGCAAATCTATAGTATCCTTTTTTATTCGTTGCGTTCCTAAATTTAATTTTTATTGGAAATTTCATATTAACGGTTATAAGTATCTTTTAAATGACTTATTAGTAAAACCCATAAATAAGTTTAACATTTTAATTATTTTTTTGTCTTTCAATAATTTTTAAGATTAGTTTTCTTTCATCTTTTTTTAGATTCCAGGCAACATCAACGTCATTTAAAAAAAAATAATTATATCCTCCACCATTTGATAGTTTAATGTTTATTTTATTTTCTTCATTAATAATATTTATTATATTTCCATCAAAATTATTTTTTCTTGCAATTCTATACATATCAAAAATATCCAATTCTATCTCCATTCCAGGTTTTGCTTTATTGATTATTAAAGAAAGTTCTTTTGAATATATCTGCTCATAAATAGCTGCTTGATTTCCTGCTTTTGTAATAGCAAAAAACATTACGCTTGAAAAAACAACAACTAACAAAATAAAAACTATATTCTCCATCAAAGTGTCGGCTTTTTTATTCATCATTTTTTGTTTTAGTTATTTTAATGAACTATTATTTATAGAGCTAAAGGTTCATAACTTACTCTTTTTGTATCAAAAATCTATTGATTAATTATTTTTTTATTACTAATTCACTATTAATTTCATTAAGGAGCTATTTCAAAACTATATACTCCAAGATTTTTTAAAAGATTAATGTCATATGGAAAAATAGCTGGAGGAGCATAATCATACTCCTCGCTATAAGAATACCAAAATACAGCTCCGCCAGCAACTACTGATGCAGTGGTTATTGTCCCAATGCTTCCTATTAATATAACGCCTGCGGGAGCTCCAACACCGGTAGCAATTAGCGCAACTCCTATTGGTATAGCAACTGCTGTCCCAATTCCAGCTGCCCAGCTTTGCCAATTTCCACTAGGGGCCAACTGGGCTATGATAGCATATCCTTTTTCTTGTTTTAAATCTATCTTCCAGTCCTTAAAATCAATGTTTTTTAAAGCGTTATTGTCTTTTTTAAATAATTCAAAAAGATTTATTGATGTTTTTTCTGGAGACCCCTTCCAACTAGGATATAAATACTCCAAATAGCTTTTGTCCTCAATTGTTTTTTTCCCTAAATAACCATAAAGCTCTCCATAACTAATCCCATTAATCTTTTCTCTAGCCTCTTTATCAAAAACTATTCTTGTGCAAATTAACCCGTAAGTTTTAGTCGTTAATTTTTTAGGCATAAAATTTAACTTACCCTCTCCTAACATTGAATGACAGCTAACAAGACTATCTGCAAAAACTTCCATTATTTTTTCTTTAGCTTTTTCGCTATCTCTGCCTAATTTTATTTTTTTAACTGGATTATTTTTCGTGCTTGATAATTCACAATCATTTCCTGACATGCTTAAGCAAATTTTTTCTGTCTGACATTTTAGAGGTATGGCTTGTTTTAAATCAAAGGCTTTTAAACTAGCCGTTGCTCTATATACAATAGACTGGTGACAAGCCTCTTTATCAATAGCGGGATTGAGGTCTGCTAAGAAAAGAAAGTACAGTACAACAACAAATCCGATCACCAGTATTATGACTGATATTAAAAATTCTATTGAAACTTTAGCTTTTTTGCTTTCTGTTAAACCTCTTTTGTTCATAAGAGAGATAAGAAAATAGGATAATTAAATCTTGTTATTCTTTGATTCTAATAATATAAAACTTAAAAAATTGATGAGTTATTTTATTAAAATACAACTTTTTTAATTAGATAATAGATGCCTAATAAAGCGATTATTAAAAATACTATCCATAATATTATTTTAATAAAATCTTCTAATAAAGCTTTTTTGTTAGTTAAAAAATTAAATTTTTGAAAGGTCATATTTTTATATTTAGATTTAACGCATTAATTTTTTTATGTCCATAAATTGAAAACTAGATAATTTATTAGGTAGTATATACAGTTTTCAATTTTGAGTCACAAGAAAATGTACTACATTTTCTGTTCAGAAAATTCATTCAGAAGAATTTTCTGTATCCCAAAAACCCAACAAACAACACCTTTTAAGGTGTGGTAAAACTAGAGGGTTTTTCTGATATTTTTAGTTTAGTAGTAAACAAACTGTCCTTTATCAACTTTG
>CAYJSY010000044.1:0-5972 GCA_964372925.1 Candidatus Woesearchaeota archaeon | reverse complement strand
TGATAATCTATACCAATTTCTTTATGTCCATAAATTGAAACCATATACTTTAGTATGTGATTTATTTAAATTTACTTGTTTCAATTTTGGATTACAAGAAAATGTAATACACTTTCTGTACAAAAAATTCTTCTGAATGAATTTTCTTGCATCCCAAAAACTCAACAAACAAACCATGCCCTTTAGGGCATGGTAAGACACAAGGACTTTGTGATAATAAGTTAATTATACATTCTAATTAATAATAGCCATTTTAATTTAACTAGATGGTTATCGATGGCATGACCCATAAACTATTTGAATTTATACTAACAATTAAATTAATAATTTGTACTCCCTAATTTTATGTTTAACAAAAGAGCCGACGTCTACCTGAAAGGGTAGTTAAGACACAAATGAGGAAATATCGGAGTTCTTGACTATAGTTGAATTTTTAGTTTAATTAATAAGAATCAACATCTGCATCATAGAACCGTTTTTTGTTCAAGTAAATTCTGAGCCAGAAAAAAAGTAAACCGCTGCCTTTAGGCAGTGGACGTTGCTTCGCAACGTCTTTTTTTCTGGCTCAGAAACTTTCAAACAAACCATCGCCCTCAGAAATTTCTAATTTCTGATATAAGACTTAAATTTTTGACCAATTTATTATTAAAATAATTCTTCTTCTGACTCTTCAGTTTTATCATTCTGATTTTCGTTTTCAGTTGTATTATCCTCGTTATTACTCTTTTCAAATTTATCATATTCCGCTTCTTGATTTTTGTCGCCATCAGTTTCTTCCGATTCGCCAACTTTTTCAATTTTTCCGAACTTTCCAGAAGTTAGTTGTTTTTCTCCCTGAAATTCGCCGATATATCCATTTAAAACTTTAATTTTATCCCCCTCTTTAAAGTTAGTATCGTTATTCCATAATGTTAGCTTGATTGAACCAGAGTCGTCTTTAAAAACAGCATTTGCAACTTTTAGCTCCCTTCCATATTTGTTAAATGTTCTTATCTCTCCCATTTCTGATATTGTTCCCTCTATATTAATATTTCTCTGACCCACTATTAATTCTGAAACTTTCATATAGGTATTACCCCCTGAACAAAATAATTTCCGTCTTTGGTTATATAAACGGGAAGGCTATCTCCATTATAGCTGACAGTTATTTCATAAACGTTACCAAGATCGGTATAAGATTCATATTGAATTTTTTCTTCAGTTTTTGTATTAAGAAATTCTATAATCTTTTTTCCAGCAATCTCTCCAGAAATAGAATTTTGAGCTTGTTGTTTTTTGTTAAGTAAGAAGTAAAACGAAGCCAGAAGAGCTATGCTAAAGACTATTGCTAAAACCTTCCATAAATTTTTAATTCTTTTAACTGGGATTTTTATTAAATTATCATCAACATTAATGATTTGTTTTTCTATTCTCATCTAGATTTTAATTAAATGTGGTTTAAAAAGATTTGGTTGATTTTTTGAGAGAAGATAATCAGATAATAACTGCTAAAATGCCAGAAAATCAACGGATTATTTGAAGTTTGGTAGGAGAGATTAATAATTTCCTAAATAATATAGTTTTCAATTTATGGACATAATTAGAAAGACAAACCATTAAATATAAGGAATGTTAAAATTAAGTGTAAAATGCCATATGATATTATAATTGGAAGAGATAAAGAAGATAAAATTAGATTTGGTGATAAGGGAACTATATTTATTGGAAAGGGGTATGTTAAAATGGGAAATTATACAAGCCTCTCTAATTATTTATGGTTAGATGTTATTAAAAGCCACATTATTTTAATTGCGGGTAAGAGAGGCAGCGGTAAATCATATAGCATAGGAGTCATTGCAGAAGAGTTATCGAAACTTCCTATGGAAGTTAGAGAGAACATAGCCCCGCTAATTTTCGATACTATGGGAATATTTTGGACGATGAAATATAAAAATTTTAAGGATACTGAATTATTGGAAAATTGGAATTTAAAAGCAGAAAATCTTCCTGTTAAAGTATGGGTGCCCGCGGGATATTACGAAGAGTATGAGAAAAGAAGAATGCCTGTTGATGGAAAATTTGCACTAGCAGTAAGCGAACTTGATCTTGAGGACTGGCTATCTTTGTTTAATCTTGAGATGACAAGCCCTATATCTATAGTAATCCAGAAAGTAGTTTCAAGGCTAAAAGATAATTATGATTTAGACGATATTATTAGTAATATTACAAGAGAAAACATTGATGATCAGACTAGAAGGTCAACTATTGCTTTATTTGAGGCCGCAAAATCCTGGAAAGTTTTTGCTAAAAAAGGAGAAAAGGAGACAAAAATTAGTGAATTAATAATTGCTGGGAGAACCAGCATACTAGATTTATCAATTTATTCTTCTACATCTGGTTTTAATGTTAGAGCGTTGATTATAGGACTAGTGAGTAAAAAATTATTTAATCATAGAATTTTAGCGAGAAAAAAGGAAGAAATAGAGGAGATTGAGTATGGATTTAAAAGAGAGGGAAAAAAAGAAATTCCAATAGTATGGCTTTTTTTGGATGAGGCCCATGAATTTATTCCAATGAAAGAAAAAACTCCTGCGACAAATGCTCTTGTACAAATTTTAAGGGAGGGGAGACAGCCAGGAATTTCAATGGTACTTGCAACCCAACAACCAGGAGAGATACACAGAGACGTTATGACACAATCTGATATAATAATTTCCCATAGATTAACAAATAAAAAAGACATTGAGGCTTTAAATGAAATAATGCAGACTTATTTATTAGAGAACGTTCAAAAATCTATGAGAGAGCTTCCTGATTTAAAAGGGTCTGCAATAATTTTAGATGATAATTCTGAAAGGCTATATCCAATTAGGGTAAGGCCTAGGTTAACATGGCATGGTGGAGAGGCGCCAAGAGCTATTTCAAAAATAGAAGATGAATATATAAATTTAATAAAATTTAAAAACAAATAATATCAATTCAGAAAAAATGAAGACTAAATTAGAAAAATTGGAGAGAGAGCTAGTAAGTTTTGCAGAGAGTAATAATTTAGTTGAGGCTGTAACTAATGGCTGTGACCCGGAGAATGGCAGTAAGACCTATTATTTTATCACTGGAAAGGCTACCTTTGAAGAGATAAATAGAAAGGTTGAGGATAGATTATCAGAGCTTGATTTAAAGCTTTATAATGATGGTTATAATCCTGAATCTGGATATGATTTTATGTTACTGTACTGGCCTGTTACTAAGGAAGAAATTTCTGATTATCCTTTTTTAGGAAAAATTTTATGGCAGAGAGATGAACGAGAATCTATAAAAATTTTGAAAATTGATCTCAGGGATGAATTGTACGATTAACTATGATTCTCTCCTATATGTCACCCTAAATGCAAATCAGCATTAATAAATTATATTGGACTAGACATAAAAGAGAAAAATAAAGTTTATAGTATAGAATATTAATTAATTTTTTATAGGAGTTAATTTTATTTATCGCAATACCGCAAGGTCTTGCCTTGTGGTCGTCCAGTCCGTCGGGTCTTGCCCAAGGGTCAATATCAGTTTATTCAATTAACTAAAAAAATACCCATATTTTTTTAAATCAATTTTATTGTTTTTTATCTCAATTTTATCTTTTTTTAATAGCATAATTTTTTTCTTTAAACCTTTAGAATACCCGCCTAAACTTCCGTTACTGTTTATTACTTTGTAACAGGGTATTTTAACTATCTCTACATTTTTTTTCATAGCATTTCCAACAGCCCGGTAAGCTTTTGTATTTAATATATTTGCAATTGCTTTGTAAGTTGTAACTCTGCCTTTAGGTATTTTTTTAATTAGGTTATAACATCTATTGTTAAAGATATTATTTACAACCATGCAGAAAATTCAAAAAAAACTTTTGTTATAATTCCGAGTCCTAAAAAAATGTAAGCTAGTCTTAATTTTATGAATTTTTTATCAACAATTGAGGATAATATTTTTATGTTGTTCAGGTAGTCTTCTACAATTTTATCTTGATAATCTTTTTGTTCAAATTCTTTCATTGTTTTTTTAACATCTATATCTGCAACATCCTTGAAATAAATCATAGAAAATTTTCCAGATTTTTTGGCTATTCTGGGATATAAAGTCGATATAGCAAAACCTCCCGATATGAACAACACACTTAATATAATCATTGCCTCAAAACCTCCAATCACGTTTTTAGAGATGAAAAAATTGAAAAATAGAGAGATTATAACTCCTATTAAAACTATAACAATGTTAGCTTTAGCATCTGCTATCTGGATAGTTCTCTGCAATTCTGAAAAATTAGAGGCCAGATATCTAGTTAACAAACCAATTTCAGTTTTCATTTCTTATTAAACTAAAGGAACTTTTTAAAATTATCTCTGAGTGTATTTTTTATGATTTATTAAGCAGCTATGGGCTATCATTAATTCTGATGAAATGTAGGCAAGATTTTCTTTGCTGCATAAATTTCTTCTAGTCACCTCTTTAATAATTTTGTCAGGATTTTTTCCTCTAAATTCTATAATCAGTTTATGTTCTGGAGTTACAAATCCGCAACACAGCACTCCCTCTTCTATTTTAACTAGGAAATATCCGTTAGGGTCTTGGTTCCAGGGGAATGTTAGACTATCGCAATAAATAATTTCTCTATTATTTAAAACATCTATTTTTTTAATTGGACAGGATTTATTTTCGTTTTTCATATAAATTAGATTATTCTTGGTATTTTAATTTTGTTATCTTGGCAATAATATTATTAAAATAGTTAGTAATCAAACTTATTAAAATGTTATACAGAGCAAAAATAAGCCTCTGCTTTTAAGCAGAGGACAAATCTTTCAGATTTGTATTTTCACTCTCTCTCCTAAAGTCCAGACAAACCATGCCATTTAGAGCATGGTAAGACGCAAGGACTTTATGATAATCAAATTATTTTATAACAACAATATCTTACTTTATAACTCTAATTTCAATTCTATATCTGAATTTATAGGGAGCAACTTCTCCAGACTTTATCGTTTTTATTATTTTAATTTTTCTTATTAATTTTTTAGATTCTTCTATAAGCTGTTTTTTCAATAAAGGCAATTCATTTTCATTACAAAATCCCTGATAAAATATTTTTGTATTTTTTTTTGAAACTTTTAAAGCCTGCTCTAAAAAAGAGGTTTTTAAATTAGGCCTCACCATAACTATTACATCAAATTTCTTTTTTGGCATTTTATTTTTTACATTTCCTTGTATTAATTTAATTTGATTTTCTGGAATTTTATTTAGCCTCAAGTTTTCTTTTGCATAATAATTACAGACTCTAGAAATTTCAATAGCCGTAATTTGTTTTGGTTTTGCTAATTTGTAGATTACGATTGGATAACTTCCAATGCCAGAAAACATTACTAAAACCTCATTATTTTTCTTTATGCTTAGAGCAAGCTGTTTTCTATCATTAGCCTGCCTTGGAGAAAAATAACATTTTTCTACATCTAATTTAAAAAAACAATTATTTTCTTTATGAATAGTTATTAAATTTTTTTCACCATATAAATGTCTTGTTTTAAAAGTTCTTAATCTGCCTTTGACATCTGTAATTTTTTCCAAAACAGTTTTAATATTAGTTTTTAAAAGTTTTTTTGCTTCAGCTATTTTTTGCTTTTTGGTTCCTGATTTTATTATGGCTATACTGCCTATTATGTCGTAAGATACCATGTTAATTTTAATCCTTAAATCTTTTTAAATTATTTCTTTTTTGACTTTTATTAACCCCGCTCATTATTATTTCTAAATCCCAACGACATTTTATAGTTTTATTAATACGGGAAAAAAGTAAACCTCTGCTTTTAAGCAGAGGACGTCGCAATGAAGGCGACGTCTTTTTTCCCGACTCAAAAATTTCAAACAAACCTACGCCCTTAGAAATTTCTGCTCCTTCAAAATTACATTTTGAAGTTTTAGGCGTAGGTAAAATACAAGAAGTTTTT
>CAYJSY010000043.1:0-6080 GCA_964372925.1 Candidatus Woesearchaeota archaeon | reverse complement strand
ATTCCCATATATGTTTTTGGTATTTTAAATTGCATTTTTATTGTTTTGTAAATCTTAGATTGAGGACATATCGATTTAATTTTATCATTTTTTCTTAATAAAATAGAATTTATAAATCTTTTCTTTTGTCACTTTTATTTAGAAGTGACGAGAATAAATTATTTTTTACTATTTAGTGTTGCATAAATAATTCTACTTTTTTATAATCATCAAAAATTTCCTGTGTTTTACCTACGCCTTTAAGCGTAGGTTTGTTTGAAAGTTTCTGAGCCAGAAAAAAAGACGTTGCGAAGCAACGTCCACTGCCTAAAGGCAGTGGTTTATTTTTTTTCTGTATTAAAAAAATTTTATTGTTATCTTTTAAATTCTTTCCTCTGTCTTTCCAAAAAACCGCTGATAAACTCTTTGTTTTTATCCCTGTCAACAATATTTTTTACTTCATAAACTTCTTTTCCGTTAATTTCTAATTTATCAGACTTAACTTCAGATATACATTTTTCATAAGCTTCCTTTGTTAATATGGTTTTGTTGTTGGAAGATTCGGCTAATTTTTTAGCTGCTATGATAAAGTTGCCCAATGCTGTAAACTTTAATTTACCTTTTTCAATTACATTGATTATTCCTCCAGAATTAACTCCAATTCCAAAATTGATATTATTTTTAAATTTTTCATTATGTTCATTTAAGGCATTAGTAATTTTAGCGGCAGCTCTAACTGCTAAAGATTCATTTTTATTTGTGCGCGTCATTAGAGGACTAAAAACAGCAAAGATAAAATTATCCTGTTCATAAACAGCTCCTTTTTTTTCATAAATATAAACCATTAGTTTCTCCAAAAGTTCTTTTTCTTGGCTGCCAATTTCTTTTTTAATTTTTAAAGCTAAAACAGATGCTTTTGATTTATGTCCTTTTAAAACTAAAACTTGATTTGCTTCGGGTTTATTTGGCAATATTTGAGACATTTTTTTTGGCGCATAATATTCTATATTGTCTTTTGAATTCATAGGATTAGAGTTACTCTCACCGAGGTGGTAAGCAAAGGATCTTTTCTTAAAAATATTTTTGAATAAAAATAATAATCCAACTACTAAGATTAATGCGGCGATAATCCATGTTACCGGCTTATTAAAAAGAAGCCCCTCTTCGTTAATTGAACTGACGCTTATACTTCTTCCGGTTAAAATAACTCCTCCCTGAATAATTTCGCTCTCGCCGTCACTAACTTTAATTGTGTATTCTTCATTAGAGCCGGTTAATCTAAACTTCTTGCTTTCGCCTAATCCAAGCGATACGCTTTTAATAAAAGGCTTTCCATTTAATTCAACTTCTATATCTTTTTTATAAGGAATGTTGCCTATGTTTGTTACAACCAAACTGCCATTAAGTAACTGAAATGATGCAATTGCTTTTTCGTTAACAAAAAACTTTTTAAAGGCGCTTTTATCACCGCTAGATGCAACTATTTCATAATATCCAGAGCTCAAATTAGCGGGAATTTCATATTTAGAGGTGTCTTTAGAGTTTACTATTTTTTCAAAAAATCTTTCTCCATTCTCTTTTCTAATCAAAATTGAAACCTCATCCTCTATATTTCTTCCTGCCTGATCCAATAAAATAGGTTTTATATCCAAATAGGAGCCAGGATTAAAGTTTTGATTATTTATTGCTATATCTATTCCTGAGAGTATTTGAAAAACATTTAAAGTTGCCATAGCGAGGCCTTCGCTAGTTTTCTCTTCATTATATTTCTCATAAGCTAATATGTCTATTCTATAACTTCCCGCAGGAGTTTTATCCGGTAATTTTATATTAACTGAAAAGGCTCCGTTGTCGATCTTACCATAAAATTTTCCTGCGCTAAAACTTGCAACTTCCGCTTTAGTTTCAAGTTTAGCTTTTTTACTCTCGTTGCTTTCTGTTATTTCAGATTTATTAGTTGCTTCAGCTGGCTTAACTTCTACCTGTTGATTACTCTGCAATAGATTTAGAAGAGGTATATCTAATTCTAATTCTCCATTAACCGGATTTCCATTAACCTTTGCAGCGCTTCCAGAAATAATCAGACTGTCGCCGGGATTTGAAAAAAAAGAATCTGTTGAAAGTTTAACAATTAAAAGTTTAGAAATTTCAAATTCATTGCTTTTTCTTTTATCCCCTGAATAATCTGCCAAAAAATAACACCTGCCATTTGCTTCTTTGATAGTGTGCTGGTTTAATGGCAGTTTTAGGTTAACATTTCCATTTTCATCTGGAAAATTATTAAATTCAATAATATTATTACCCTCGCAAAGCAAATTAACTTTCAGCAATCTATCTCCAAGTGTAGGATTTATATTAATAGTTAATTCTACAATGTCCCCTAAATTATATTTGCTATTTAAATCTGAAAAATAAACTCCTGCTGAAATTAGACTAGCCATTAAAAAAATAATCGTTAATAGGATAATTGAACTTCTTTTTTTCATTATATTAGCAATAAAAACGAATATTTAAAGTTTTTCAGTCTTCAAAATCTAATAATTTTATATAAAAAATTTATTTCAACCTAAAATTTCTAATTAAAAATCAGAAAATTTTCAATTCTCTGATATTAATTCAATTATACAAAAATTTATAAATAAAAAGCTCTCTACTTTTACAATTAATTTGGAGTCGATAATAATTATTAATTTTTTATATGTTAAACAAAAATAAGATTTTAACTATTTTAACTAATTCTTTTATTTTTAAAAGAGTGAAAGGAGGTGACGAATAATGGTGCTTGATTTTACAAAAGAAGCAATAGAAAATATAGACACGCACAGTATTAACTTTGACGATTTAAAAGCAGGTAAGGCTAATATTAAAGTTTTTGGAGTTGGAGGAGCCGGAGGAAACGCAGTAACTTGGCTATTTAATAAAGGAATTAACGGAGCTACTGTTTACACAGCCAATACAGACGCGTTGCATCTAAGCATAACAAAAGCTGATGAAAAAATTCTGATAGGGAGAGAGTTAACTAGAGGTTTGGGTGCTGGAGGCAAAGCAGAAGTGGGAAGAGAGGCTGCAAAAGAATCCATTTCAGAGCTAAAAAAGGCTGTTTCTGGAGCTGATATGATATTTATCATTGGTGGAGAGGGCGGCGGAACTGCTACAGGAGCAATGCCAGTAATAGCCCAGCTTGCTAAAGAAACTGGGGCGGTTGTTATTGGGGTTGTTACAATGCCATTCGAATGCGAAAAAGCAAGAATGGATAAAGCTGAATTTGGCCTACAAGAGTTAAGAGATCATGTAGATACAGCTATTGTCATTGATAATAATCGACTGGTGGATATTGCAGGACAATTACCTATACAGCAAGCCTTTGCAGTAGCTAATGAACTAATTAGCACAATGATAAAAGGAATAGTAGAAACAATTACACTGCCTAGTCTTATTAATTTGGATTATGCTGATGTTTCTGCAATAATGAAAAAAGGAGAAGTTGCTGTTATTGGAATTGGAGAATCAGATTCAAGTGATAGAGTCAACGAAGCAGTTAGGCAAGCTCTGACACATCCATTGTTAGACGTGGATTACAGAGGTGCTACTGGAGCTTTGATTCATGTTACTTGCGGTCCTGATATGAAACTAGAAGAATTCAGCCAGGTAGGAAAGTTAGTCACAGAAAACATTTCAATGGAAGCCCAGGTTATTATTGGTGCCAGAATCAATAAAGATTTTGAGGGGAGAGTTAGAGTTATTACTATTATGACTGGCGTTTCAAGTCCGTATGTTCTTGGAAAACAGAAGACTCGCGGATATGGAACTGAAGTTATAAATCAGGAATTTGACGAGCTTGGAATAGACTATATAACTAATTAATCTTAATTTTTTCCTGCCCTTTTTGGGCAGGCTTTATTTTTTTATTTTTTATTTTAATTTTTTTATAAAAGTCAGAAACTTTTTTCGTCTTATCATCGTCTAAAGTTGGTGGTTTGCAAAGAAAAATTGATATTTATAGTAAATATTTATTAATACTTAAAACGATATTAATAAATCAGAAAATAGATTATCGGTTTTCAATTTAGGGGTATAAAAATCAGAAAAACCCTCAGTCTTACCACTAAAGTCGGTTGTTTGTTGGGTTTTTTGGATACAGAAAATTCATTCAGAAGAATTTTCTGCATAGAAAATGTAGTAAATTTTCTTGTGACCCCAAATTGAAAACCATATATACTAGATAATAAATTAGGTAATTTTCAATTTATGGATATAAAATTAAATTAATAATTTGTACTCCCTAATTTTATCTAATTGTTTAAGTCTTTTTAGGCGTTGAGAGGATTAAATAAATGGGTTATTGGGCTTAGGTTGGCGCGAAAAACCATCAATCACCTTTTTTGTGTAGAATGTCTAAAAATGGATGGTCATTCAAAAATATCAGTTATTTATTGCAATTTTTATAGTATATTATAAATATTTCTTAATCTTTAATTATTAATGAAAAAAACAAAAAAAAGATTAAAATATTATAAATTGAATAATTTAAAAAAAAGAAAAATAAAGATTAAAGATAAACTAGATTTTGAAGCTATCAAAAAATCATTAAACGAAATTGATAAAAAAGTAAATAAAGAGAAGTTAGAATTTATATTAGATGAAACTAATTCTAAAAAAATAAATTTAGATAGAACAACCCTGAAAGAAATAGAACCAATAAAAGAGTTAATCCAAAATGAGCAAATATCAGAAAAAAAATATAGTTTTCAGGATAAAAATATAACTCAAGGACAGAATTATGAATTAAAAAAAGAATATTTTCAATCTAACCCTTATCTTTCTGAACAGATACAAAAAAATGCTCCGAACGAAAGTTCTGAAAGATTTACAACTAATTTAACATTTCAACAATCTTTAATACAATCACCAACAACAATGGAAAATTTTTCAAATCAAGAATTAGCTCAATCTAGAAAATTCAATAGAGAATATGAATCAAATATTGAAAAAAAATTAAAAGAAAGTAGAAAAAGATTTTAAAATTTTATATAAAATATTCTAAAAATCCTCTCTTCTTACTTTATTAAACGGCATATGTTTATTTTCCCAAAAATTATAAAAAATTTTATTTGTTAGGTTATGTTTGTATCTTTGTTTTAATTCTTCCCCATATCCTACTGGAAGTACAACTTCGATTTTATTTTTTTCCGGTATTTTCAGAACATCTTTTATAAGTGGCTCTGAAAAAGCTCCGACCCAACAACAAGCTAATCCTAAGTCAGTTATTTTAAGTAAGAAATTTTCAACTGCTGCTCCAGCATTATGTTTAGAATAAGTTTCTGCTCTTGCATCATATAATCTTTTTAACTGTCTAATATCTGAACATACTACAACTAAATAAGGGGCTTGTTTAATAAAATCCTGTTGACAGGCATCTGCAATTTTTTCTATTATCTTTTTATCATCTACTATGATATATTTCAATAATTGCAAATTTCCTGCCGAAGGAGCAAGGTTTGCTGAATCTATAGCAATTATAATTTTATCTATTTCTGGTTTTTTAGAAAAAAATTTTTTAACAGATGTTCTTCTCTTAATAACCTCATCAAATTCCATAATTAAAAAGAGAAAAGCCAGTATAAAAAGTTTTTGAATTAATGATTATATCTTCCAGATGATAGTAAATAAGCAACTAAAGCCGCATTTATTATAAATTCCCTTATTGCTTCCCGAGATATTATTAAGATATAGTGATATAACTTCGGTAAATGAGATAATCTAAAATTTCTATTTATTACATTTTTAAAAAACGTCCCGGGGAGGACTCGAACCTCCGACATCGCGGTTAACAGCCGCGCGCTCTACCAGCTGAGCTACCAGGACATATAAGATATAACATTTGAGAAAAAATTAATATTTAAAGTTATTCTTCTCTGGATACTGTCTAATTAACGTCATCTGTTTGAATATGCTTTTTCTGTGAGATTATAAAAGAAATATATGGAATAAAGATTACCATCAAAAACTTCTTGTATTTTACCTACGACTAAAACTTCAAAATGTAATTTTGAAGGAGCAGAAATTAGAAATTTCTGAGGGCGTAGGTTTGTTTGAAGTTT
>CAYJSY010000042.1:0-6155 GCA_964372925.1 Candidatus Woesearchaeota archaeon | reverse complement strand
GTAAGGCATTATGGAAATGGAAATGCTGTAACTAAAATTTATAGGAAATTTAGCATAACAAATTGGATAATTATAATTAATATTTTAATTTACCTTTTTTTGGTTATTGCAGGTTTAACTAATCTTTTTGGAGAAAAACAGATTTTGTCTTTTTTTGCTTTGCAGGCCAGAGGTTTTTTTTCTGGAGCTTACTGGACCTTATTCACAAGTTTTTTTGTACATCTATGGCTTCCTCACCTTTTTTTTAATATGCTTTCTTTATTTTTTGTCGGAAATTTTTTAGAAAAAATAATTGGAAGAAGAAAGTTTTTATGTTTTTACATTTTTTCTGGAATTTTTGCTGGTTTTTTCTATTCTTTATTGAGTTTTTATCTCGGAAATAATTTAATAGGCGAAAGAATTTTTTTGAGTCCTGATTCTTATGCTGTTGGAGCTTCGGGGGCTATTTTTGGTTTAGCTGGTTTGTTAGCTGTTTTAACTCCTTTTATGAAAGTTTATCTTATTCTCGGGCCTATAATTGCTTTAATATTGCAGGCAATTCTTAAAGAAACTTTAAATAATTCTTTTTTTGGTTTGATTGATTTGTTGATAACTATCTATATTTTTATCTCTATTTTTTCTATTTTTTCTCTTAATCAAACCATAAGAAAAATATCTCTGCCATTAAGAATATCTTTTTGGGCACTGCCGATTATAGCCATCGTGCCATTGGTTATTATTGGATTATTTTGGCCATTACCGATAGGAAATACAGCACATTTTGGCGGTTTAGTAGCCGGATTAATTTATGGAATTTATCTAAAAACTAAATATAAAAGAAAAACAGAGATGATTAAAAAATATTTTGAACAGTAAAAAGTAATAAGTTTCTACTTCATTAAATTTTAATTGGATTTGCATCGATTTCGATTTGACATTTTATCTAAAACCCCAAGAAACCTTAATGGTGTGGGAGGACGTCACATTATAACTTTCAGTTCTATTTATTTTTTATTATCATAAAGTCCTTGCGTCTTACCATACCCTAAAGGGCATGGTTTGTTTGGACTTTAGGAGACAGAGTGAAAATACAAATCTGAAAGATTTGTCCTCTGTTTAAAAGCAGAGGTTTACTTTTTTTCCCGTATCATATTTTTTAAAATTTTTTTTAATTAAAACCAAGCTTTAAAAGGCGTATAATGTTATTTATTTAATGGAAAGAAAAAAAGAAAATTTTATTTATAAAAATTTTTTAGAAAGTTTGGAAAACTTAAGGAAAATTAAAAGTTATTTGATTTTTTCTTTTATATCATTTTTCTCGATTTTTTTTATTGGATTATTTTTCCCAATTTTTTTTGAGGAAAAAATTTTAGAAATAATTAAGGAATTAATCAATAAAACAGAAAATTTAGGATTTTTTGAATTAATAGCATTTATTATGAACAACAACATAAAAATTGCTTTTTTTGGAGCATTTTTAGGCATTTTTTTAGCTGTATTTCCAGTTATCCTTATTATAGTTAATGGTTATATTCTTGGTTTTGTTGTAAATAAAATTGTTTCTGTGGAGGGCATCTTTATTTTATGGAGGTTATTGCCCCACGGAGTTTTTGAGATTCCTGCTATTTTAATCAGCGTTAGTCTAGGACTAATGATTGGAGTGGAGATAATGAAAAACTGTATTAAAAAATACAATAAAAAAAATTTAATTTTGGTTTTATTAATAGTAATATCCATAATTTTATTGCCGATTTCATTTATAATTTATACCTATCTTACTATTTCAAAAAAAGAACTAAGGAGAAAATTTTTAAATAACTTTGTTAATTCAGTAAAAACTTTTATTTTTGTGATAACTCCTTTGTTAGTAATAGCTGGAATTATTGAGGGAGTTTTAATCTGGTTATTGAGCTAAAAAACTATTACAATGAATAAAATAAATTTTTATAAAGTCATTTTATAACTAATAAGATTATGAAAGACATAAAAATTTTAACTGAATCTAAAAACCGAAGTTTTTTCTTTGATACTATTAAAAATATTCCTTTTTTTGAATTTACAAAACTATCTTTTTTTAGGGCAGGAATGCCTATTCCATATATTGATGAATCTAGTCCGTTTAATAAAATAAATTTTAGATTTAGAGATGATAATGATTATTTATGTAGATGTGAGAAAGAAGGAGTTTTACCATTTTCGTCACTTGAAGTTAGATTTTATAACGGGAAATTTAGTCTGGACCAGTTAAAAATTAGTTACACAAATAATCATTATCTAAATCAAGAAATTGCTCTAAGATATATTAACGGCGGGGCCCCTCATCATTTGTATTTGACTTTTTCTAACGAATATCCTCGTCATCCTAAAATCTTGGAATTGTGGGATAGCTTAAAAGAACAATCAGAAAAATTTGGTTATTTATTAAATAATGGATTCGTTCATATTCATGGGCCATATACCTGCGGAGGGATTGAAGAAAATACTAATGTGAAATTAACAAAAAAAGGCAATTTAACTGAATTTAGATATCATCAGGGAAAGGGCCTTAATCATGAGCAAATAGCGGATTTATCTAGATGGATAAACTCTAAACAAAATTTGTTTTTCTCCAAAAAGATTAGTTAAACCAGTCAGTTATCTTTCTTTGTATTCTAAAGCCCTTTAAAAGAACAGACTTTGCTTTAAAGAAATTAAGATTAACAGAACTCCTTTTTTGTATTGCTTCAAAGGCCTCTTCTAAATTATCAAATTTTTCCGGATTTTTGGAAAGAGCATTCCTGCAAGTTTCTCTTAGAATACCGACTCCTAGAGGCGCGTAATAATTTTTTATCTCTCTTAAAAATATTGCAGTTGCCTGTCTTTTTTCTTTTTCTAGATACTCGCATAATGCTAGTCTGTTTGCATAATAAGCGCCAATAACCTCTTCTGCATATTTTTTTCTATCATAAAAGAATTCATAATCATGCCAAAATTTAAAATTTTTAGTGTCAAATTCAATAACTTCAAAAGAGAATATATCAGGCAGTAATAGAATTTCATAATGATTGCCATTATATTCTGAATTAAAGAGAAGAATTTCATTAATCTCCGGATAAAATCTAATTTTTTTTAGCAGTCCTCTGCTTATTATGTCATCAACAGCAGTAATTGACCATCTTGTCGGTACTAATTTTCTTTGTGATTTTATTCCAAGAAGACCAGCACTCAAAATTCTGTTTATATTGCTTATAAAAATCCCGTATTTATATAACTCGGTTATAGCATTGGAAGCTTTATTGTCTGTATCAGAGACAATATATTCAACTTTTGGTTTAATCTTTGGATTTTCCTGTAATTTTAAAAATTTCAGAGGGGCTTGATTTGATATAATTGGAGATTTTCCATCTACTTTTAAATTTTGTTTTGGATTAGTTTTTAAAAAAACTTCTGTTGAAACAGGTTTATAAGCCATTGCTATCTCTTGCATTAGCTGCTTGAATCTGTTGTTTACTGACTTAACGCCTGTTTTAAACCTTCCATAGACTAATTGGTTTCTTCTAGTCAGTATTTCTTCTATAGAAAATCTTTTTTCATGCCAAATTTCCGGTAGAGAAAGCTCTTCTGTATTTTCAAAAAAATTTGGACTCAGGATTCCTGCATTTATATTTGGATAGTTATGTCTTCCAACAAATATTTCCGGAGGAGATGAACCGTAAAAATGTTTTTTTATTTTAATGTTAAAAATAGGTTTAACTATCTCTCTTTTTTTATTCATCTTTATTCTATTATTAAACAAATTTTTATCTTTTTCGAAGTGCACACCATTAATAAAAAAACAAGTATTATTTATGTTTTGCTGTTTTGTATTTTGATACAGAAAGCGATAGATTTCAGAAAAATATAATTATTAGAATATAAATGATTTTTTAATCAAAAACTTCTTGTATTTTACCTACGCCTAAAACTTCAAAATTACATTTTGAGGGGTCAGAAATTAGAAATTTCTGAGGGCGTAGGTTTGTTTGAAGTTTTTGAGACAGGAAAAAAGACGTAGCCCTCATTGCGGCGTCCTCTGCTTAAAAGCAGAGGTTTAGTTTTTTCCCGTATTAAAATTATTTATGCTCTATTCTTTCAACTTAATAGTCTGGTTTCGTTTCATACATTTCATTCATCTTACAATCAACCAAATTTTCAAACTAAGCTATTAATCTAATCTATTCTAAATCAAAATAATCTTCAGCATTAATTTTCAGACAATACCTAAATATCTCATACGCACCCTGTTCAAATTCTATCTTAGTCTTTGCTGATAAACTTCAAACACAAACAAATTATTTCTTAACAATCCTCCAAAAACAGATGCTGCTAATATCTTAAATATGTTTTTCCCATATTTTTACTCTTTTAAATCACTTATTCCCAACATTAGTAACAAAAGGCCTATCATAATCACAAACCATAATAAACCGCCTTTAAAAAATTCCCATGCAGCAACTCCAAAATTCCAGAAGTCACCCCATTGATAGGAATAACCCCAAACTAAAACTGCTCCAACAATAAGTATAAGTCCAATAAATATTTCTGACCATTTATTCATAGTTTCTATAATAAAAAGATTGGTTTATAAATATTTATGTTGTTTTTTGTATTTGTTAAAAAAGTATAGTGAAAGAGATAATTATTTCCAGAAATAATCCACGGCAAGTCAGAAAATATTAAATCCGTTTAATATAATCAGGACAATAAACTGTTTATAAAATTATTTTTGTTAAATAATTGTAAATCGTCATAATACTGCCCAATACCTAGATAAAAAATTGGTTTTTTTATGGCGTAACTAACTGAGATTATGGTTCCGCCCTTTTCATCAATGTCCGCCTTGCTTAAAATAACTCCGTCAATATCTATCATTTCATTAAAAGCTCTAGCTTGTTCAACAGCATCGTTTCCTGCAATGGATTCTGCCACAAATATTTTTAGATTCGGTTTGATAACTCTCACTATTTTTTCCATTTCTGAAAGGAGATTTTTTTTTGTATGCATTCTTCCAGCCGTATCAATTAAAACAACATCTATTTTATGGCTTTCCGCATATTTTACCGCATCGAAACAAACAGCTGCCGGGTCTGCTCCATAATCTTGTTTTATTAGTTTAACACCGAGTTTTTTAGAATGTTCTGAGATTTGTTCTATTGATGCTGCTCTGAATGTGTCGGCAGCCGCCAAAACAATCGAAAATCCTGATTTTTTCAAAAAATTTGCTATTTTTGCTATGCTTGTTGTCTTTCCAGTTCCATTGATTCCAAAAAATAATATTTTAAATGGTTTTTTAGAAATTTTAATGATATCTAGAGGATTGTCTGGTTCTATTAAAATTTCATTTAATGTTTTTTTTAGCTCTTCTTTTATTTCTTGTTCTAGTTTGTCTTTTTTAATTTCTTTTCCAATTAATTTTTTTGATAAAATTTCCTTGATTTTTTCAACAGCCTCTAGCGCAACATTATTTTCCAGCAATAATAGCTCTAAATCCTCAAAAATGTTTTCAAATTCTTCTTTAGATATTTTATGCGAGAATTTTTTAACTAATCTAGAAAAAAAACCAGTATTTTCTTCTTTTAATTTATCTATATCCGGCTCAAATTTTTGAGTTCCTGGATTAAAAGTCAGCGGAGTTTCTTGAATATTTTCTTTTTTTGTTTTTTCAATCAACTTGTCTGCTTTTTTTAATTCTTCTTCAAATTTTTTGATTTCTCTTTCTTCTTTAATATCTTTTTTTATTTTTTCTACTTCTTCTTTAATTTTATTTATATCAGGCTCTGTTTTTCTTTTAAGCTCATCAAATTTTATAGGGATTTTTTTCAAATCCTGGTATTTCGCTTCCTCAATAATTTTTTCTGCTTTATCTACCTGTTTTGCTATTTCTTTTTCTTCTTTTTCATCTATTTTGTCTTTTGATTTTTTAAACCACGACTTAAGTTTTTCTCTAAGTTTTCCAAACATATTTTTCATAAGAATGAAAGGTTTTTAATAGTTGTGATTTTTTTGAGTTTTTCGATTAATTCAATTTTTTAGGTCGGTTCTTTAAAATCAGCAACATCAAAAATTTCCTGTGTTTTACCATCGCCTAAAACTTCAAAATTACATTTTGAAGGATCAGAAATTAGAAATTTCTGAGGGCGATGGTTTGTTTGAAATTT
>CAYJSY010000041.1:0-6183 GCA_964372925.1 Candidatus Woesearchaeota archaeon | reverse complement strand
AAAACCCTGCTGTCTTATCATCAACTTTAGTTGGGTTTTTAGGGTACAGAAAATGCAGTACATTTTCTTGTGATCTAAAATTGAAAACTGTATATACTACCTAATAAATTATGTAGTTTTTAATTTATGGACATAATAAGTCTTGTTGGTTTAATTCGTGCTAGAATAATATAAATATATTTCTTTTAGTATAGTATATTATTGCGGAAATGCCGGAGTGGTCAAACGGGACACGTTAAGGCCGTGTTGGCTTAGTGCCTGCCTAGGTTCGAATCCTAGTTTCCGCATTTGTTTTTATTTTGCGCAAACGAGGGAATATCGGCGTCTTTGACTAGGTTATTATAACTAACTTATTTATATAATTTAAAAATAGGATTTCAAAAGCTTTATAAATAGTTAGTTGTTTGAGAATTTAACCTGCGAGTATGTCGCGTTTAGCGGGAGTTAAGACTTCTGTTAATTAAAATGATATCTAAAATTAAGATTTCGAAAAAAATTTTGAATAAAAGAAACCCGGAAATAATTGAGACTATTAAAATAGCTAAAAATAATAAATTATTAGAGTTGGCTAAAAAAATTTCCGGAAGTTCTAGATTGTATAGAAACGTCAATTTAAACCAGTTAGAAAGCATTAAAAACAATAAAATAATGGTTATTGGAAGTGTTTTGGGTTCTGGAGATGTTAATAGGAAATTCGAGGTATCTGCCCTAAAATTTTCTAAACAAGCAATTGAAAAATTAAATAAATCGGGATGTAAAATTAGCAAGATTAAAGAGGAAATTATTAAAAATAAAAATTTAGATGGTGTTGAAATAATATGGTAAAAATAATTATTGACGCTGAAAATGCTGTTTTCGGAAGACTTTGCAGTTTTGCTGCTAAAAAAGCTTTAGAGGGCAATGAAGTAATAATTGTTAATTCTGGAAAAACTATTATAACTGGGAATAAAAATGACATTATTGAGAAATATCAGAGATTAAAAAAAATTGGGGGGCATTCACTAAAAGGCCCTAGATACTCCAGTTATTCATATAAAATAGTAAAAAAATGTATAAGGGGGATGCTTCCTGATTTTAGGGGGGGACAGGGGAAGATGGCTTTTAAAAGAATAAAATGTTATGATAACATTCCTAATGAATTGGAAAGTGAAGATAAAATTCAAATGGGCATACAAAAAGTTAAGTATATTAGATTGGAGGAAGTTTTGAGATTAATTTAAAAAATGATGAAAAAATTAGAATATAAACTTGAAAAGTTTTTTAAAGGAGAAAAAAATATTATTAAAAATTTTGTATTATACAAAAAGTATAGAATAGAGGATAAATCTCTATGATTAAAGAAAAACTAACAATTGGAGGAAAAAGAAAAAGAGCTATAGCAAAAGCTACAATAACTAATGGTGGCGGAAATATTTTGATTAATCGTATTCCCTATCAAAATCTAGACTTTTTTAAAAAATTGAGTATAAGTGAGCCGGTTGAAATTGCAAGGTCTGTTTTAGGCAATTTTAATTTTGATATTTTAGTGAGGGTAAATGGCGGAGGGAGCGAGGGAAGAATTGTTGCATCTAGGCTGGCTATTGCGAAATCTTTAGTAGAATTTACAAAGTCTAGTGAATTAAAAAAAGCTTTTATGAGCTATGATAAAAACTTGTTGATTGCCGACACTAGAAGAAAAGAACCTTATAAACCCGGGGATAGCAAGGCGAGAAGAAAAAGACAGAAATCATTCCGTTAATTTTTATTCCAACTCAAAATCTAAAACCCTAATATCAGGAGACAATAAATATGCTTGATCGTCTTTTGAACGTAGAGCTCGGTATATCCTTTGCAAAAGCTCCCTTTTTGCCTTATCTATATAAAAACTTATAAAATGTTTTGGTCTTGTTTTTTTAAAAATTTTCCAGAATAACGATGATATATTTGGGTAGGGAAATCTAGAAATTATTATTGAACTGCATGTATCTCCTGGAAAATCTATTCCCCGGCTACATTTAGTAGTAAATAAAATTGTAAATTTTTTATTCTTAAAGTCTTCTATTTTTTTCCCTTGAGGATCGTTATCTTGTTCCTGAATAATCTCTTTTTGTGTTGGCAGTTTTAAGGAATATTTTATTTTTTCGTCTTCAGTGGGTAGATCAGAAAAACTTGTTAGATGGACTAATACTGGCGGTTTTGCATCAGATATTATTCTCTCAAAAATTTTTAAAAAATTTTCCCTTGAAACCTTATTTGATTGAAAGTTTGAAAATTTACAGTCAATTTCGTACCCCTTCTTACATTTAATTAAGTTTCCCTGATGTTTAGTTTCTGCTTCTATTACCTTAAAATTTTTTAAGCCGAAAATCTCCCTTAAAATCTCTTCTGAGTGTATTGTACCAGACATCATAACAAACACCTTGTTTTTATCTATTATATCCTTTAATCTTTTTTCTATATTTATAGTTACAAGTTTAACTATTAGGTCTCTTTCTTCTCTCTCTAGCGCAAAAAAAGTTTCGTCTAAAACCTCTGAAAAAATTCTTGAAACTTCAACTAGGTGAAATAAGTAATTTGACTCTTCTATTTCAAGTTCATCGATAAACTCCGGATTTTTTGATATTGTTAACAATAATTCTTTTATTAAGCTTCCTTTAAGCTCCAATATTTCATCTGGATTTTGATTATCATACTTATTTTTTATGGCTATTGTTAAATTAGTCAACTCTTCTATTAGATTTTTAGGCCACTCTTTTTCAGAGAATAAACTGCTTAATCCAAATAAAAGACGATTAAGGTTTATTTTTTCTTGATTTATAAAACTATCTAAAAACTCGTCGCATTCGTCTATAATTTCTAGCTCTGTTGATGGTTTACGGTCCATTAAAGTTTCGATTAAATATTTTGATGAGTTGAATATTATAACATCTGAATTTATGTATGCAAGATATTGTTCATAATAAGAACATCCGGGCTTTCCTTGATAAATCGAGAATTTTTTATTCCTTAAACCGGTATACTCAAATTTATTTGAATTTTTAAAATGACTAATTTCAAAATCTTGTTGAAGAACGGGCGACCAGTATTCGCATGCCGGAGCAACAAACATCCTCCTTATGCGATTAGTAGAATTAAATTTTAGATTTATAGCAGATGGGCTTTTGTTTAGATAATCCTTTATTATTTGAGTGTTTTTTTCTTTTATTTCTATCTTGCATGGAAGCAGGCTGTTGTCGCAAGAGCTATCTCTCTTTGTTGTTTTTATTGCTGTTTTTATTCCACCAAATATATCAGTTAATTTCGAATTTGTCTCTATACTTTCTTTTTTGGATATTGAATTTTCCTGCAAATATTTGCATTTAAAGTTTTTTCTTCCTAGTATTGATGATATCTTAATTTTTTCCTTATTTTCTTTGTTTAAAATATAAATTTTATTTGAATAATCATTTATATACTGTTCTTGAAGAGACTTTATTGGAACAACTATAGAGGTTTTACCAAAATGCCTCACAAGATTAAGGGCTATGGCGGATTTTCCAGTCCCGCACATTCCTTTTATAAAGATAATTTTATAACCCTCATTTATAGATTTAATAACTTCTTCTACAATATCTTCCTGTGTTTTTCCGTTAGAAAAAACAAGGGGCTTCAAAAATTCTTCTTTTCTATATAAAGACCACATGATAATATTTTTAAAATAATTTAGTTATTATAGATTTGTTTTATTTTTTGTGTATTAATTAAACCAGTTTTTGGAATATTTGTTTTTCTCATTATACTCTTTAAATGAGGGGCATTTGCTCTGAAATTCGCACCATTCACAGAGTTTTCCAGGTTTACCTGGAAATTCTATTGTTGATTCTATTTTGTCTATCAACTTTTTTATATCATCCTTGAGTTTTTCCAATGCTTCCTGATTTGTCTTTATCCTTACATCTTTATTTTCATCTAAAAAATGCCATATCAAATAAATCTCATTAACATTTTCAAAAGATTCTTTTATTGATAAAGAGTACAGGGCCAGCTGTCTATCGTTATCCAACTCTCTATTAGATTTTATAGCCCCAGTTTTATAATCATGTATCTCGAATATATTACCTGGATTATGAACTAACCTATCGATATACCCGGTAAGTTTGTATTTCCCCTCTTTATCTAGATTAATAAAAATCTTTTTTTCAGTTGCTATTGTGTTGTCTTTAAAAGGAAAATTTTTATTAAAATAGTTGATTATAAATTTTATGCCTTTATTAAAAAAATATTCTGGTAACAGGCTCTTTGTTAGTTTTATTTTATTGTTGAAGTTTTTATTCCACGATTCAACAAAATATTTTATTACTTCGTCTAATTCTATGGTTTTTTTATTATCGCTATAAATTAACTCTAAAGCTTTATGAACTTCTTTTCCTAAAAATCCTTCTATGGTCTCTTCAAAATCTGCCTTTGTAAAATCTATATATTTAAATTTAAATTTTAGTGGGCATTTTTCAAATGTTGACAGCCTTGAATGAGAATAAATTGCCATTATGTTAACTATAAAAGTATAAATAAAAAGATTTCTATAGTTACGGCATCTCCTCACAGAATAAAAAATACAAGATTTCGTTAATTGGTAATATCATATGGGGATAATAATTATATTATTTCTACTAGATTATTAACTTATTTAATTTCCGGTTTGGTTAGTTAGAATTATAAAAAAATAAGAATAAAATTCCTATGCAGACGTACTGAGTTATGTTCTGTTGATTTATCCAAAAATAATCTCCTATTTACAAAAAAGATAGGTGTTTTTAATCATCAGAGATTTACGAAAAAATATAATTCTAGCAAGGTTTAAAAATTAGTTTCATTTATAATTATATGACTAATTTATTAAGTTTGCGAGTGATTGTGGGATTAATTCTTAAAGTTTTTGGAATTGTTTGGAGTTTATTAAATAGTCTTATATGCAAACGTTTATGCAGGAACGGATGCTATCAGATAAATGAGGGTTCGTGTGCTCTTATTCTACTTTTTGTCGGAATAATCTTTATTGTTTGTGGTTATGCGTTGATTGTTGTAAAAGATAGAAGAAGAATGGCTTTGCAAAAAAAAATGTTAGATGATTTACTGTCTATATTTAGATAACTTTGAAATTTGGAAGGAATAGTTATTGAATTTGATAAAATTTGCTATAAGCTATCTAGAGGGCTAGAAATTTTCTTTAATTCCGCCGATGAAACGTGAGCATAAATTGTTGTAGTACTTATTGATTGGTGCCCAAGTAATAACTGTATTTTTCTAATATCGACTCCGTTTTCTAATAAATGAGTTGCATATGAATGACGTAATGTATGGGGGTGAATTTGTTTTTCTATTCCTGCTTTTTTTGTTGTTTTTTGGACAATTTTCTGTATATTTCTAGATGTTAGCGGTTTATTTTCTGAAAAAACATATTGCCAATTGTGTTTATTAATAAATTTTTCAAGAGTTTTTGATAATTTTTTGGAAATTATAAACATTCTGTCTTTTTTTCCTTTACCGCTTCTAACCCAGCCTATGCTTTCAGAAAAATCTATGTTAGTTGGTTTTAAATTGACAAGTTCTGAAACTCTTAGTCCGGAAGAATATAAAAATTGAATAATAAGTTTGCTTTTTTTAGTTGGTGCTGAATTTATTAAGATGTTGACTTCTTTTTTTGTCAATACTACTGGAATTTTTTTCTCGTTTTTTGGTCTTTTAATTGCCGATGTCGGGTCTTTTCCAAGCATAGAATATGCGAATTTTATTGATGCGAGAAATAGTATAGTAGATGATGACGACATTTCGGACATTTTGTCGGCTAGAAAGTTTTTTATGTCTTGTGTATCAATCTGTTCAGGGTTTTTCTTTGAATATTCTAATAACCTTTTATTGAAATCAAGATAGTTTCTTAGAGTATATGGAGATAATTTTGATATTTTTATTTCAGTTTCTAATCTTTTTAGAAACTCTAGAGATTCCATAACCTTAATTGTACGAACTTCTTTATAAGGTTTTGGAAATTTTTGAAATCACAAAGTCCCTGTGTCTTACCATGCCCTAAAGGGCATGGTTTGTTTGGACTTTGGGAGACAGAGTGGAAATACAAATCTGAAAGATTTGTCCTCTGCTTAAAAGCAGAGGTTTATTTTTGCTCTGTATCAAATTATTTTAGACCTATTTTATTTAAAAGATTATTTG
>CAYJSY010000040.1:0-6287 GCA_964372925.1 Candidatus Woesearchaeota archaeon | reverse complement strand
TTATTAACCCCACTCATTATTATTTCTAAATACCGACGACATTTTAGAGTTTTATTAAGGTTAATTTTTATTTCATATATTTCTTTTATAACCTCACAGAAAAAGCATATTCAAACAGAGGACGTTAATTAGACAGCATCTTTCAACAAATAAGTTTATAAATTATAAAATTAAGTGATGATTATGGAGAGAACATATATTGAAGATGCTTTTAGTAAAAATGGAGAGGTAGAAGTTTATGGTTGGGTTTATGAATCAAGAGATTTAAGCAAAATTAGATTTATTGTTTTGAGGGACATCACCGGGAGAATTCAAATTACTGGAATAAAAGGAGAAACTGAAGATAAATTATTTGAATTAATGAATGATATTCCAAGGGAAAGCGTTATTAAAGTGAGGGGCAAGCTAAAAGAAAGCAAACAGGCCCCGGGGGGAAAAGAGTTAACTCCAAATATAATAGAAGTAATTTCTTTTGCAGAACATCCTATACCCATTGATGTTTCAGATTATTCAAAAACAGAGCTACCAAAAAGACTTGATTATAGGTTTTTAGATTTACATAGAGAAAAAATCCAGGCGATATTTAAAATTCAGTCTACAGTAAGTATGTCTTTTAGAGAGCATTTTATAGATAAGGGATTTATTGAATTTCAGCCACCCTCTATAATTTCAAGCGCTAGTGAGGGCGGCACAGAATTATTTCAGGCAAAATATTTTGAAAAAAACGCTTTTTTAGCGCAGTCCCCCCAGTTATACAAACAGATGGCTGCCTGTTCTATGGAGAGAGTTTTTACCGTAACTCCTGTTTGGAGAGCTGAAAAACATAACACTGTCAGGCATTTAAACGAATGCAGACAGATGGACATAGAGATGGCTTTTGCAGACCAAAAAATAGTTATGAAACAGGTTGAAGAGGTTGTTCAATTCATGATTAGACAGGTCATCAAAAAAAATAAAAAAGAGTTAAATTTATTGGGAGTAAAACTAAAAGAACCAAAATCAAAATATATTAGTTATGACGAAACCGCTAAGCTATTAAATATTCACTATGGAGAGGACTTATCCCCTGAAAATGAGAGAGAGTTGAATAGAAAATTCCCCAACACAATAGTTTTTGTGCATTCCTGGCCAAGCTCTTTAAAACCTTTTTATATAATGACTAAAGACCAGGATCCAGAATCTAAGCTAAGCGAGGGTTTTGATGCTATTTATATGGGAATAGAAATTACTTCTGGAGGACAGAGGATTCATATTCCTGAGTTATTGGAAAAAAGATTAAAAGCTAAAGGATTAAATCCAAAAAATTTTAAACATTATATAGATAGTTTTAGGTATGGGGCTCCTATGCATGGCGGATGGTCAATAGGACTAGAAAGATTTACACATGCCATTCTTAATCTGGATAATATAAGAGAAGCGTGCATGTTTCCAAGAGATAGAGATAGGCTGACACCCTGATTTTAATTTTTTTAGGAATAAAAATTGCAATAAATTCAATTATTAATTATACCTTATTAAAAATTTTCAGATTTTTATTGAATTTATTTTATTAATTTATACTAGAGTTGCTGAAAATTCTTTTTAACTATCCTTTCAAGTAGATGATAGCTCTTTTGTTAAAAATAAAATTAGGGAGTACAAATTATTAATTTAATTCCTTGTATTTGTTAAGTAAACTATGATTTTTAACATAGGGAAAGCGGATAAATTATTGATAGATTATCAAAAACTTCTTGTATTTTACCTACGCCTAAAACTTCAAAATGTAATTTTGAAGGATCAGAAATTAGAAATTTCTGAGGGCGTAGGTTTGTTTGAAGTTTTTGAGAGAGAAAAAAAGACGTCGCCTTCATTGCAACATCCACTGCCTAAAGGCAGTGGTTTACTTTTTTCTTGTATTAATAAAATATAAAATAACCGAGAAATCGACGAGCATGAGGAGTCGATTGAGCGGAAATATCCAAAAGAGCTATAGAATTAGCCAGAAATTATTATTAACTACATATAAAAATAAATATCCTATTTTTTATTAATTTATATGGAAGAGCTATTAAACGAAAAATTAGAAAGAGTAATAGAGGAAAAATTTAGCGAAGAATATCCCAACAAATTAATAAATAAAATAGATTTTATTATGATAAACAGTGAAAGAAAAATAGAATTCTTTAACTCTATTGATGAAGCAAAACAATTTTTAGATATCGCTATGGAAGGAGTTAATAATTTAGATGAGTATTTGTCCGAGGCAGAGTATCTAGCAGAGAGAGAGTTTCATCCAGAGAGAGATATTGATTTTCAACTACCAACATGTTACAAAGATTTTGATGAACCAAGACTAAACAGTTTTTATTATGACCAGAGAATTATTGTAAAGCCGGTAAAAAATTTTGTTAGAGAGACCGGGGTTAGCGCTAATGTCTTTTTTGATGGTGGCATTTACAAATGTAATTTTAAATTAGTTGAAAACAAGAGTATGAAATTGAGAAGATGGTATGGTCTTGAGGAGATAGCTGTTCATGAAAAGGATAGAGAAATATTAGAGAGTTTTATAACTGTCCAGAGATTTCCTATTTTGTTTAATACTAATTTTATAAATGATGAATTTTACAAACACTCTTATCTAGCTTATGATATACTATCAAATCAGCTTGAGCCATTTACTACTCAAAATGTTTTAAAACAGGTAAAGAAGATGACGGGCAGGGAAGACAGTGAAATTTCTGAAGAGGATTTTAAAAAAATAAAAAAACAGAAATTAGGAGAGGAAGACTTAGTTTGTGACGCTATAATTAGGGGCTGGTTATATGAATCGGGATTTAACGGAGATGATGTTTTTAGTCATGGTCCTGCCGATATTCCGACAAAAGAGAGAAATAAGGCATTTAAACAGATAATAAAAAAAAGGCCTGAAAATGTTATAAGCTATTATGGCGGTCGGAAATGGAATTTAAAAAATTTTTTAGATGGTGATTTCTGATACCGAGCAAAAATAAACCTCTGCTTTTAAGCAGAGGACAAATCTTTCAGATTTGTATTTTCACTCTGTCTCCCAAAGTCCAGACAAACCATGCCCTTTAGGGCATTGTAAGACACAAGGACTTTGTGATTTAAAGTTTCTTATATAAAAGCAAAAAAAAGGCTGTTAAACTAGTCAAACTTCCAAATATAAAAGTTATGTTCGGATTAACTGTCCATAGAATTCCGGCAATTAAACTAGATAGTAAGGCTATCAATCCGGTAGTGGTATGGAAAGCTCCCAGGGCGGTGGCTTTTAAGGATTCTGTTGCTAAATCAGACGCAAGGGCGGTTTGTTGAGCAATAATTATAGAGTATGAAACTCCGTATAAAGAGAAGAATATAATGAACATTGACAGAGAGTTAGAAATCCAGAAGCCAAGACAGACTAGAGAAAATAGTGAGTAGCCTATTAAAAGTATTTTTTTCTTTCCAATTCTATCAGATAATCTTCCAAATGGGGCTGCTAGTAAAGCATAGAAAAAGTTGAATAGGATATATAATAGAATTGGAAAGATTAGAGCATATTTAGTGCTTTTAAATAATAAATTTGCTTTTAAAATAAAAAACATATAGCTAAAATTAGCAAGTGCAAAAACTCCGGCAATAATCATAAATACTTTAAAAGATTTTGGCAATTTTTTTATGCTAGTTATACTTATTTTTTTTGGCTTTGTTTTTCTCTCTCTTACTATTAATATAGGAATTAGAGAAAAAAATCCTATAACTGCGGCTATAATTATAATATTTTTAAAAGTTAAACCCATCATCAGAAAAATTAATACGGCTATAGAACCTAAAATAGCTCCCGTAGTATCAAAACTTCTTTGTATTCCGAAAGCAGCCCCTCTATTTTTTTTCATTGATTCTGAGATTAGAGCGTCTCTTGGAGGGTCTCTGATACCTTTTCCAAGCCTCTCAATTCCAACAAAAAACAAAACCTGATACCAGATAACAGAGAAAGCCAGCAAAAACTTAAAGATTGAAGATAGAAAATAACCAGAAAAAATAAAAATCTTTCTTTTTCCAATTTTATCTGACCAAAAACCAACAAATACTTTCATGATATTACTTATAAAATCTCTTAATCCCCCTATTAATCCAATAGTTATAGCAGTTCCTCCAAGAGAGGTTATAAAGAGAGGCAGAATTGGTATAATCATCTCGCTACTAAAATCATTTATAAGACTGACTATGCCCAGAAGAATAACATTTAATTTGCCCTTTTTCATATGATAATTAAGAGTATATAGTTTTTAAAGGGCGATGTATAGAATTATTTTAAGTTAGTTACACTAACTCATAATTATTTGCCTTTAATCTGCTATTGTCTTATCCCGAAATAAGGTTACCTCGACAAACAACAAACTTAACAAGAAGAAAATAATTATCTAGGGCAGACAGATTTGCAGACCCTAACTAATTATAAAGTATTATTTAGGGTTTAGTGTAGCTAATTGTCCTTAGTGTTACAATCAGTGTTTATAACAAAGAAAAAATATCAGTACTTAAATTTTTGGATTTCAATAGGGTTTTAGTATTGATAGAAAAATCATCTAATTTTAAAAAAACTGTCCAATAAACTCATAATTCTTTGAAAGATAGTTGGTTTTTTTGAGGCAAGGAGCACTTCTTCTATCTCTTCGTTATTTTCTTCCGCGACTCTGATATCACTTGGGGGGAGTTTGCAACAAACCCGAAGACCCTCTAAACATTTCGTTCCAGTATCCTCTCCATTCCTTGAATTTAGACATTCATCTTTGCTTATACAAAGCTCTCCTTCTTTACATTCATCTGCTACATTAAAACACTCTGGTATCTTACTTCTCTCTTTACATTCTCCATTACTGCAAACTTTATATGGCAGACAATTTTCACTGGTTTCACCAGACTTATAACATTTTCCATTTGCTTTATTACAAGACCATTTCTCATTTACAGCTATTCCGCCATACGAACATTTATTTTTTTGATTACCGGTTTTTTCACAACGGTGATATTCTGGTTTGTCACAATCGTTATTTGTTTTACATTTTTCTCCATCCGGGGCTGGAATAGGATTATTAGCTACACATTTTGGAGTGCCTAAGATAGGATCTCCAATTGACTCCCCATTAAATGGAGCTATTATACAAATCTGACCGGGGAGACATGGAGATACTAGCTCATTTGCAGAACATTCCAGTGGATTACCATAAAGACAACCACAGGTTTCTTTATAGGCAACTAATTTATTATTTTGAGTTTCACACCCAATATGTGGGCCACCACAAGCCTCTGTTTCATTTGCTTTTGAACAAAAAATTGGCTTATTGCTTGATTTAGATTTACAGTGCTCATTAATACCAGCATATACAAAACTAACAGAAATAAACAGAATTAATAATACAGACAAAAACAAAACACCTTTTTTCATCATCATCATCATCATTAGTTTATAAATATTTCTTTTATGCGAATAATGGGGCAGAAATAAATCAGATTAATGTTTTGATTTCAATTTTTTAAGTAGCGTTTAAATGGAACATTAGTAACCGTATTAGTAATCATAATTCCCAAGATGTTTTTTTACGGTCTTTTCAAGTTTTCTGAAAAGTTTATCATTTATTTCATTTGGGGTAAACAACAATTTTGCTCTGATTTCTGGATTAGAAGTATATGGTTGAGGGTCATAAAAAATATCAGCATTTAAATAATTGCTCAAACAGTTAGCAGAACTAATTTTATTGTCATAGGGATCTTTTCTATATTCCCATTTTAAATCCTTGAAGCAATCTAAATCTTTGAAGCAATCATTAATTTTTTGGACAAGATATTTTATTATTTTTTCTCTTCTTAGATTAGGAAATAAATAAATTTTAGATACTATTTTAATTTCTGGGTACCTGAATATAATCATGCCTTCTATCTTTTCGTTTTTCATATTTTTTATGTCATTAACTATTATATAATTTTTTTTATAATGTAAAATAATCTTTTTTCTTCTTAAGATAGCTAATTAGAACTTTAGCAAGAACCCCAATTACTTTAGAGCCTATCCTTATAGGATAAATTTCGTTTAATTTTGTCTTTTGGATTGTGCTATAAAAATAATGTTCTCTCTATACTAAACATAAGCTCTAAAAAAATAGCTTATGAAAAAACTTAAAAAACGAAAGATAAAATGTATTGTTAGTTACACTAATTCATAATTATTTGCCCTTAATCTGTTATTGTCTTATCCCGAAATAAGGTTACCTCGACAAACAACAAACTTAACAAGAAGAAAATAA
>CAYJSY010000039.1:0-6413 GCA_964372925.1 Candidatus Woesearchaeota archaeon | reverse complement strand
GTTGCGAAGCAACGTCCACTGCCTAAAGGCAGTGGTTTACTTTTTTTCTGTATTACTTTATAAAATAGTAATTAAAACTATTAATTTTATATGTTTTCAAAGACAGTTAAGTATTTAAGTTTTACTAGAAAATAATTATTTAAAGGATATTAAATTTTGTTATTAATAAAGATGATAATAATTAATTGTAATCTATAATTTTAACTAAGATTTATTAAAATATTACATTAACTAAAAAACATGGAAAGGAAAAAAATCTTGCGGTTTAAATCAAAAGTTTTAGACAATAAAAATATAACTCCTAGTGTAAAACATATTTCTCTGTCAATTCCAAAAGATTTCGATTTTTATCCGGGACAATTTATCTCCCTAATTTTAAGTTTAAATAATAAAATAATAAAAAGGCCCTACTCAATTGCCTCAAATCCTAATCAAGGCTATATTGATATTTGCATAAAAATAGTTGAAAAGGGGCTAGTCTCTCCACTAATAGGCAATTTAAAAGTAGGGGATGAAGTAGAGATATTAGGGCCGATGGGAGATTTTATAATAAAAGATTACTCAAAAGATATCATATTTGTTTCAACTGGAACCGGCGTAGGCCCGTTTAGGTCAATGATTCATAGCTTATTAAAAGACAATTTTAAAAATGAGATAACACTAATTACAGGATATAGATATGAAGAAGATGTTTTATATGAAAACGAGTTTTTAGAGCTTGAAAAAAATTACCCAAATTTTTCTTACAAAAGGATTTTAAGCAAGTCTAATAAAGAAGAAAATGGATATGTGCAAAGCTTAGTTGAAAAGTACATAAACAAAAAAAGTCACTTTTATATTTGCGGTTTAAAGGAAATGGTTAATTCTGTTAAAGAGCTTCTTGAAAAACTTAGTATGCCTGGGGAAAATATTTTTTTTGAGAGGTATGATTAATAATAATAATAATCATAAAGTAGTAACAAAATAGAAAGGCTTAAATACCCATCCTCTCTAGAATAAATTATGGAAAACAATCAAGTGAAACTAATACCAAGAGAAATAAGAGAAGCTGGTTATCCGACTGCAAGTTTCTTATCAGAAGAACAGCAATCTCAATACAAAGAATCAATAAAAAAATATTCAGGAAAAGCCTTTGATTCATTAAATGTTCCACGAAATGGTTCTAATCTATTTAAAGTTATTTTATTAAATGAGTTAGGAATAAAAACAGCAAGCTTATCAGAATTAGAACAAGCAATTGATAATGGAATGAATTTAAGAGGAACTTATGAAGACGTGCCTTCTGTTGTTTTAAGGAGTAATGGAGATTCTTATGAACCAAACGATTATTTAGCAAAATATTTAGCTAAAAAAATTAAAAAGGAAACATTAAAACACCCTTTAGTTTTAAATGGCTTAAAATTAAAAGAAGATTCTAATTCAGCTTATGGTTTAATTCTTGAACCCTCAGAAAATTTTGATGTTTTTGAGGCTTCTGAACTAGACTATAAAAATAATTTAAAGAAATTTTCAAAATTAGATGAAAGAGGAATGCCTATTTTTGATGATAGAGGAAGTAGGATTCTTTATACAAAAAATGATGGTCTGTGCAGGTTGTTTTCGAACGATGTTCTGGGCTTGGACTCGAACGATGAGCATCTTGAGTACTCCATTGCACATGGCAGGGTGGTTGTTGTAAGCCCCGAGTGGGCCGAAAAAAATCTTGGAGGATATTTACAAAAATTAAGTGAAGAAAGAAATTCTCAAATAACAGAAATTGAGAGAAGATTTAAGCAAGCAGAAAATTATCTAAAAACAGGAAAATTATAAAAAACCATTAAAATCTAACTAATTCTTTAAGTGTTTCCACCAGCTTTGCCCGAATAGTATCTGAAAAGTAAGACTTATCGGGCAGGATTTAAACAAAGAAATCTATAATTTGAAGAAAGAAACCAATACATATCAAAATAAGCCATAACAATACTCTTATTTCTTTAGCATTAAGTTTTATTTTTACGGGGGGAGTATAATCTCCTGTAAATTGATAAACTCCTTTATAGACTGTATTATAGATTTTAGGGCGTATAGAACCGCCAGAAATTGTTTCAATTATAATCGCAAAAGTCCCGATAAAATTAAGAGATAACCCAATTAATATTAGAATCGTCTCAACCTATATTTTTCAGAACATAAAAATTTATCGTTTTACTTTTTCTTCTTTGAAACTATGAGCTTTCCATCTTTAACTTCGCCGTCTAAATCCTGTCCACCTTTCCAGCACCCGTTAAGTTAACAATACGTTTCCACCAAAACACTTAAATACTAAAAAACTTAACTATAGTTAAGATGACAAATCTAAATGTAATACAAGAAGAAATCTCTCAAAAAGAAGCTATAATAATAAATAGAGAAAATTACGACCACTATAATCCAGAAAGACTGGTTTTTAAAGCAGAGCCGGGAATTTCTGAAAAACTAGTTAGACAGATTTCTAAAGATAAAAATGAGCCGTTATGGATGTTGGAAAAAAGGCTTCTAGGTTTAAAAGTCTTCAATGAAAAACCAACTCCAACATGGGGTCCTGATTTAAGCAATTTAGATTTATCAAAAATAATCTATTATATGAGACCAGATGCAAGAAAAAATGCCCGTTCATGGGAAGAAGTTCCAGAGGACATTAGAAATACTTACGAAAGACTTGGAATTCCGCAAGCTGAAAAAAACGCTTTAGGAGGAGTTGGAGCGCAATACGAATCAGAAGTAGTTTACCATAACCTAAAAAAAGACTTAGAAGAAAAAGGAGTCGTGTTTCTAGATATGGATGAAGCCTTGCAAAAATTCCCTGAACTAGTTAAAAAATATTTCATGACAACCTGTGTTCCAATAACATTACATAAATTTGCAGCATTACACGCAGCTGTCTGGTCTGGAGGCACTTTTATTTATATTCCTAAAAATGTTAAGGTAGATATTCCCTTACAAGCTTATTTTAGAATGAACGCAAAAAAAGGTGGCCAGTTTGAACATACTCTGATAATAGTTGATGAGGGAGCAGAAGTTCATTATGTAGAGGGCTGCTCAGCTCCGCAATACACTGAAAATTCGCTTCATGCAGGATGCGTCGAGATTCATGTCTTAAAAAATGCAAGAGCGAGATATTCAAGCATTGAAAACTGGTCAAAAAATACATATAATTTAAACACTAAGCGGGCTATTGTTCACGAAAATGGAGTTGTTGAATGGGTAAATGGAAATATGGGATCAAAAATTACAATGCTCTACCCATGCAGTGTTTTAATAGGAAAAAATGCTAAATCCGATTATATAGGCATTGCATATGCTGGAAATGGCCAGTATCAGGACACCGGATGCAAGGTCTATCATCTAGCTGAAAATACAAGCTCTTCAGTTTTAAGCAAGGGAATAAGTATAGATGGAGGAGTAGCTTCTTACAGAGGATTGGTAGAAATAAAAAAAGGAGCTATTAATTCCAAGTCTAATGTTAGATGTGACGGACTAATGCTGGATAATAAATCTAAAGCCCTAACCTTTCCCTCAATGGATGTACATGAAAATGATGTTAAAGTTGCGCATGAAGCTGCAGTAGGAAAGGTTGAAGAAGAGCAGTTGTTTTATTTAATGTCAAGAGGATTATCAGAAGATGAATCAATTAAAATGATAGTATCCGGATTTATAGAACCAATAATAAAAGCACTGCCAATGGAATATGCAGTTGAGCTTAACAGATTAATTGAATTAGAAATTGAGAATTCTGTATGTTGATTTTTATTAAAATTAGGTAAACAAAAAATTAAAAGACAAACAAAAATCTTTACCAAAAAAATATAATAATAGAATGATGCACTATATAAAAATGTAAAAAATAAATTAATTGTTACCTGAAATGGATAAAGAATTAGTTGATGTGGTGGACGAAACTGACAAAATAGTTGGGAAAGAATCTAGAAAAGCCTGCCATGTAAAAGGTTTGTGGCATAGAGTTTCTGCAATATTAATTTTTAATTCAGAAGGAAAATTATATTTACAAAAAAGAGCTAAAGGAATAATTGGAGAGGGCCTGCTTGATTACTCTGCTTCAGGACACGTTATTTCTGAAGAATCTTATAAGGATGCTGCTCACAAAGAATTAAGAGAAGAACTTGGAATAAAAACAGAATTAAAATTATTATACAAAAAATTACTTGAAGTTTTTAATTATCATGATAGATTTAAGATAAGGCACATTATAAGGGTTTATACTGGGAAATACAATGGAAAATTTAAAATTCAAGAATCTGAATTAGAGAATATTAAATTATATGATTTAAAATATTTAAAAAAAGATATTATGAGAAATCCTGAAATTATGACAGAAGGATTAAACTTATGCTTACAAAAATACATAAAATGAATCTCAAAAAAGATTTTCCAATTTTTAGAAATCATAAAAGTCTTGTTTATCTGGATAGTGCTTCAACATCTCAAAAACCAAGGCAAGTTATTGATAGCTTAACTAACTTCTATGAAAATGAAAATGCAAATATCAATAGGGGAATTTATAGTTTAAGCGAGAACGCAACAAAAAAATATAATGAAGCAAGAAAAATAGTAGCAAAATTTATAAATGCTGATGAAGAGGAGATTGTTTTTACTAGAAATACAACAGAATCATTAAATTTTCTTTCTTATACAATAAAAGAGATTATAAAAAGAGGAAAAAATGAAATAGTTTTAACAGAGATGGAGCATCACTCCAATTTGATACCCTGGCAGCAATTTTCTAAAAAAAATAATTTTAAGTTAAGATTCATACCAATAACAAAAGATTATGAGCTGAATTATAATAAAGCTATAGAATTGATTAGCGAAAAAACTGCTATATTATCACTAACACATATATCAAATGTTTTTGGAACAGTTAATGACATAAGAAATTTGATTAAAAAAGCGAAAGAGAAGGGAGTTTTAACAATTATAGATGCAGCACAAAGTATTGCGCATACGAAAATTAATGTCAAGGAGATAGATTGCGATTTTTTAGCTTTTTCAGGACATAAATTATATGGGCCCCTTGGAATCGGAGTTTTATACGGAAAAAAAGAGCTTTTAGAAAAACTGCCCCCATTTCAATTTGGAGGAGGAATGATAGAAAGTGTAACTTATGAAAGCTCAACATTTAAAAAAACTCCGGAGAAATTTGAAGCGGGGACTCCAAATATAGCCGGAGCAATAGCTCTATCAGAAGCAATTAATTATATAGAAAAAATTGGCGTAGACGAAATTAAAAAACACGAAAATGAAATTTTAGCATACACTCTAAAAGAACTTAAAAATTTGCCAGATATAACAATCTATAATCCAGGAAAGGACAAAAGTTTATCAGTTATATCGTTTAACTTAAAAAATATTCATCCGCATGATGTAGCCTCAATTTTAAATGAACACGCAATAGCAATAAGAGCAGGGCATCACTGCTGTATGCCGCTAATGAAAAAATTAGGAATTTCGGGAACTTGTAGGATTAGTTTATCAATTTACAATACCAGAGAGGATATAGATAAGCTTATTAACGGATTAAAAAAAGTTCAGGAGGTTTTTAGATGAAATATTTAAAAGTCGTTAAAATGTTAAAAACAAATAATTTGAAGCATAAATCTAGAGAAATCCCGCTTATTATCTTTAGTAGTTACCAGTTATTAAATAAATTTTTAATAAGATGCTAGTAAATAACTACATAGACCGTAAGGAGAATATTCCAATAGAGACATCAAAAATATTAGTTATCGTAAGTTAACAATTAAATTTAAGAGTTACCAAATTAAATTTATAAATTATTATAAAACAAACTAAAATGAGCCTAAACTTATACACGGAAATAATTTTAGATTTATATAAAAATCCTCTAAACAAAGGTGAAATAGAAAATCCTACTCACGAGGCTTTTAAAAATAATCCTCTATGCGGCGATGAAATTAAAATACAGCTCATCATAAAAGACAATAAGATAAAAGAAACTAAATTTAATGGTCATGGCTGTGTAATTTCGCAAGCATCGGCTTCTTTATTAACAGAAAAAATTAAAAACATAGATATAGAAAAAATTAAAAACCTGAATAAAGAGGATATTTTAGAAATGCTTCATATTCCAATTTCGCCAGTAAGATTAAAATGCGCATTGCTTTCACTAGATGCTTTAAGAGGAGCTTTGGAAAATGGATGATAAAATGGAACAAGACACAATAAATGATCAGATAATAAAGATAGGATGTTATCGGTCAGAACATCCATATAATATAATTGCAGATGGAACTATACTTCATATATACGGGGGGATAAACAGAAAAACTGATTTAACACATCTTAAATATTTAACTGAAGAAAATTTTAAAGAATTAATTAATAAAGATGGTACTATTCAAGAATTGGAAATATTA
>CAYJSY010000038.1:0-6444 GCA_964372925.1 Candidatus Woesearchaeota archaeon | reverse complement strand
AATTTGAAAGAAAATTTAGAGAGTTAGCTATGAGAAAATATGGTTTTTATAAAGGATCATTAAAAAAAGCTAGTGAAGAAGCCTTAAGCTCTTGGATGAAATTAGAAGAAAAATTACCTTCTGTTAAACAAGTAAAATCAATACGAGGAATTATGGAACATTTAAAAGGCAAATATAGCTCAGTTGAATTACAACATGATAAATCGGTATGGTTAAAATGAAATTTGTAGATTCAAATATATTTCTTGAGTTAATATTAAATGATGAGAAGGCAAACGACTGTGAATTATTTTTTAATAAATTAATAAATAAAGAAATAAATGCTGTAACATCAGATTTTATTGTGTATTCATGTTTATTAAAGATTGAACAAAAACTTAAATCTATAACTTATATGAAACAGTTTTTAGCGTATATTAATGGAACGAACATACAAATTATTAGGCCATCTATTAAGGAAATTCTTGATGCTATAAAAATATCAGATAAATATCATCTTGATTTTGATGATGGTTTAGTTGTTTCATTAATGACAAATAATAATATTAAAGAATTAATTTCATTTGACAAACATTTTGATAAAATATCCCTGATAAAAAGAGAAGCTCCTTAAAAATTTTTATAAAAAATTCTATAAAAAATTATTCCTTAGCGCAACATTTTTTCTCTTTCTTTCCAGATTACTAATCCCTCAATTTTTGGATGCTCCACAGCAATATCACTTATAGAAACTATTTTTTCATCATTATAAAATTCCCCTTTTCTATTTGTGTAGTGCTGCAAAATAAATTCATTTCCTGAATCCAGCTCATTTCTAATTTTCCTTGCCCCATATGGAACTGGCTTTAAATTTCTGTTCACTAATGTTTGCTGGTTATTAACAACTATTTCAAAATTCCCGGAGAAAAATTTTAAATTCTGGCCCCTAAATTCTAGTTCATTAAAGGTTTTTAAAGCATATGTACTAATATCTTTGCCATCTACAAACAAATTATGTTTATCTAAAATTATTTGATTATCTGATTCTGTCTGTGCACTAACTAATCCTCTAACTAAAAATGGTGAAAGTTTTTTAGGAATTAAGGAAAGATAGCTAGTTATCTGATATACAGAAGTCCTTCCTCTTATTATTGGTTGTGGTTCATTTGCTGTTTCTGGAGGATTACTAGGATCGTTTCCAGGCTCACCATTTAAAACTAATTTTATTTCTTCAGTAGGAGTTATTGCAGCTAATTGTTGCGGAACCATAATATTTGCATTTTCTAATTTAACACTATTTTTATCTATTACTGCTCTAGCTTGTTCATCTGGCTTATTTTGAGCTAGTGAAAATATTGGATTGTTATCGGCAAAAAATTGAGCAGAGGCTCCTCTATCAAGAGTAACTGAGGGCTTGCCATTATTCGAAGAAGCAGTTGTCTTTCCTTTGTTATTTGAGGCCATAATCTGTGCAAGAGGTGTTGAAATCTGTTGAACTAGAGCCAACATCTGCTGTTCTGCCTGTCCAGCCTGGCCCCCTCCCTGAACTCCAGTTGAAGGATATCCAGCAAATACACTATCTGATTGAGAACCGCAAAGCGAACATTCAGAAAAAGTTGTTTTCTTAGCAAGATTATAAGAATTTGGATTTACAAGCCTAAACCCCTCTGTACTAAAAATTAATTCTCCATTTTTGTTTAGTGCCCTAGCAATATTTCCATTTAACTGTAACTTTTTAATACTATTAGCATTTAATATTTCTTTGCTAAATTTATTTTGGCCATATACCAAATTTTCTCCATCCCATTTTCCATAAGCTATATGATCGCCCTCCAACTCAACTCCTAAAACTCGTTCTGACATTAACTTATTAAATTCTTTTGCTTGTTGTTCATTCATAGAGTCTTGAATATCTTTTGTTACTGCTTTTTCTTTTTGGTTAAATAAATCCTGAGCAGTTGCAAGAGAACACGGCGTATTTGGAGGATTATTTTTTGATTGACAGTCAGAACTTGAATAATAAATATTACCTGAATTATCTTTCCAGATACCAGAGCCAAAATTCCTATTCCTGTCAGGAGGACAGTCTCCTGCTTTACAGTTAGATTGAGCAAAAACAATTTTAATTAAAAAAATTGTTATTAAAATACCTAATAGCAATAATAAAATTTTGTTTAACTTATTAACTTTTTCCATTTTAATTAAATTTTATTTTTTTATTATTTATATTTATTCATAAACTCAAAAATATAAGGTGTTTCCATTGTTCTGTTTTCTATTAGCATTACTAAAGTTGTATCCTCATCTATACTTATAAAATCAACATAAATATTTTTTTCTTTTGCTAACTCGGCTATGCAGTTAATGCACATTAAATCCGGATTTTCTTTGTGGGAGTTGGTTATATAATCGGATATCTCTACTATTTCATTCAGTGAGGAATTTAATGTTAACGGATATTTACCAAGCTCAAAATTAACAACGCTATTTTCATGCTCTATCTCAAACTTCTGATTTGTACTAAAAACAACAGCTGTTTCTTTAATAGTGGTTTTTGTTGACGGTTGTTTATAGCCAATTCTAAAACTTGGAAATTTTATTCTTGTTATGCAGCTAATAATTTTATCATCAATATAATAAGAAAGCTCTTTTTCAATTGCCTCTTTAGACGGCATTAATAAATCCCCTTCATAATAATAGTAAGGAATAAATGCCCAGCTCATATTAAAGTAGTATTCTGGTTTGTTATAATAACCGCCTTGAATGCCAATTATCTCTAAAGCTTTTTTTGAGGTTTCTTTATGACAGTCTAGAATAAAATCCTGAATGCTATCAATAGATGGCTTTTCTCCATATTTTTTAATATAGTCCAGCTCCTCTTTCTGTGAATAATTTCTAAAAATAAAGAAAATTGTTATACCAAAGATTATTAATGCTGCAATAATAATAAATATAGTTGTCTGCGATTTACATGATTTTTTTTGTGTTAAAAAACCTACTCTTTTTTTCATGTCCATAAATTGAAACCCTATACTTTAGTATATGGTTTATTTAAATTTACTTGTTTCAATTTTGGATCATCCCAAAAACCCAACAAACAACACCTTAAAAGGTGTGGTAAAACTAAAGGGTTTTTCTGATAATAAAATTAGTAGAAGGAGTTATTTAAATTCTTTTGAAGCAGTAATTTTTATTTAATTATATCCATAAATTGGAAAACAAATTATTTAGAAGGCATTTTTATTTTAAGTTTTTATGATAATCCAGAAAACTCAAACAGCTTACTATTTAAGGTGTGGTAAAACGCAAGGTTTTCTTGATTTTTATTAACGGATTTTTCCATCGATAACAATAACCTTTTGAGGAACCGCGTATTTTCCTTTAAATCCCATTTCAACAGCTTGGGAATAAGTTATAAATGGTCCTATTGCCCTCCCCTCACTTATTTCTGTCGCACAAATTCCACACCACGATGGTTCTGTTATTGTAACAGTAGTGCTTTTTGCGCTTATTTCTTTTAGTTTTTCTATTGTAGTATACTCTATATTATAGTTTCCCTTATACCTTCCACTCTTTATTTCGAATTTCCCTAAACTAGATGAGAAATATCCTTTATTTTTAGATGAGGTATATCCCTTAATCGTTCTCTCAAAGGTCCCATAATCAACTTGTTGATTTCTAGTATTCGTCGTACGAGTATCTTTAGTACTAACCTCAAAATTATTGTCCTCTTTTACTTTATTAGCAGCATCTCTTTTATTAGCATCATCTATAACTTTTTTAGCTTCCTCACTAATACGCGCGGGAGTATCTTGTTCACTAGTCTTTTGTTCAGTTGACTCTTTTTCTGATTCATCTGACTCTTTTTCTGATTTAACTGATTTTTCGGTAGATTCAGTTTGCTCTCCTTCATCAGCAGGAGGCGGTTTTGGATCTGGAGCCTTTTCTCCACTTCCAACTCTCGGTTTACCTTTTAAATCATGATCAACTTCTTTTTGCCTTGACACAAACTCTAAATTTTCTAATCTTCCCACAACATTTCCTTTATCATAATCAGTCAACCCTCTTTTAACATCTCCCCCTTCAACTAAATATGTATAATAGTTTTCACCATTTTTGTTTTCAATTTTAAATTCACTATTAGACATTATTAATTTCGTATCATCAGAAACTGCAAAAGAAAGCTTGCCTTTAAAATTTCCTGAAATATCTAGTCTAGATAATTCTCCTTCGCTTTCTGAAACAGTTATAAGATTTTCATCTTTAATTTTACTTTTAACATTCCCACTTATCTTGCTTTCATCTTTAAAAGAGACTATGGCCTCATCTGTGTCATGAATATACATTCCAATTTGTTTTGTCTGGATATTTCCTTTAACATTAAAAACATCATCTTCTAACTGATTAACAAAAGCATAATTATATTTTTTATCTTCAGTTATAGGCCCGTCTGGATGTGGAAAGAATTTTTTATCTCCTATTTTTACATACATTCCCTCATCTCCAGTTAGACTAGGAGTTCCCCACATCTGAATTTTGCCTTTTTCATCTATTTCAATCTGTCCTGATTTTTTATCTAAACCAATTGTCATTCTTTTTGTTAAATCGCTACTCTCAACTAACCACTCACTTTCTTTTCCTGTAGTTTTAAGATAATAACCAGATTCAAGAAAAACTCTATTTTTATCTTCTCTATCAAAATAACGCATATTGTAAAGTCCGGGAATTTCTTTAGACTCTCTAAGTTCTATTTTTTCTAGATTTTCTGGAAGACTTTCTTTCCTTGATAAAGTATGAAGTTTTCCCTTAGGATCTTTTATCTGAAAAGTATCATATTTACTGCCAAATTTTCGGTTATAAAAAGCTTGATAACTAACGTCTTTTCCCTCTATGCTTTCTGAAATAGTTGCCTTTTTTCCTGTCGCCTCACTTAAAAGGGTTTCTAATTGTTTATTATTAAGAAGTTTCAATAATTCATTCTTATCATTCCTTTTGTATTCATCTAATTTAGAGCTATCCGCGACAATATAATACTGCTCTAGCGAATCTAACAATTCTAAATATTTTTTTCCTCTGTTTTCATCAGAGTCGAAGGCTTCTAGTAGTTTTTTCTTTTGTTCATCACTAAACATAATCCAGAAATTTTTTCTCTCTTTCTGCGGCAGTTCATTCCATAAATCATTTAATATTTTGTTATCGGGGTTAGTTTTTGACAGCTCATCATTTAAATTCTTAGTATCGACTGTTTGAGAGTTTGTTAGATACATACTTAAAAATATTATTAGAATGAATATAGGTATTATTAATAGCCTTTTGCAAACCTTATGTAACATTTTACAATTAAATAACCTTTTTTTATCATAAGATTAAAAAGTATTTAAATTATTGTTTTGTTAAATAAAAGAGAAATATTACCTGTCTAAAAAATCATGAAAAATATAATAAATCTGTATAAGCCTGCTGGAATAACGCCATTACAAGCCATTAACATATTTAGAGAAAAAAATGGTCATTATAAAACAAAAAAAATGAGTTATGCAGGAAGACTAGACCCACTAGCAGAGGGTGTTTTACTGGTTTTAGTTGGAGATGAAACTAAAAGAATAGGAAGCTATCTCGGTTTTGATAAGGAATATAAAGCAGAGATTTTAATTGGAATTTCAACAGATAGTAATGATGTTCTTGGCATTGCTAGTAAAAAACCAGAAATAAAGGAAATTGACATTAAAGTTTTAAAAAAGAAAATTAAAGAGCTTAAGGGTAGTTATAACCAAAAAATCCCGGATTATTCATCCTACAAAATAAAAGGCAGACCAATGTTTTACTATGCTAGAAAAGGAGAAAAAGTAGCTGATGTTAAAAAATCAGTAAGGATTAAATCAATTAAAATAAATTCCATTTATAATATAACTAGCAATAAATTAGTGAAAGACAATTTAACAAAGATAGATAAAGTTAAAGGAGATTTCAGGCAGGAGGAAATTAAAGAGAGATGGAAAGAATTATTAAAAGATAATGAAAAATTTTTAGTTGTAGATTTAACCATACAATGTTCTTCCGGAACCTACATAAGAGCAATTGCAGATGAAATTGGAAAAGATTTTGGAGGGGGTTTGTTATTATCACTAAAAAGGACAATGGTGGGTAAATTTGACATAAAAGATAGTTTGTTAATCTAGATTTATGAGAAAATAGATGGTTAGATTGAGTAAAGCCTAATTTTTCCAAAGCATCATATTCATAGAATTATAACAATATAAGGAATAACATATTTTTTAATACAGAGCAAAAATAAACCTCTGCTTTTGAGCAGAGGACAAATCTTTCAGATTTGTATTTTCACTCTCTCCAGAAGTCCAGACAAACCATGCCATTTAGGGCATGATAAGACACAAGGACTTTGTGATACCGAAAAAAAGTAAACCACTGCCTTTAGGCAGTGGACGTTGCTTCGCAACGTCTTTT
>CAYJSY010000037.1:0-6502 GCA_964372925.1 Candidatus Woesearchaeota archaeon | reverse complement strand
AACTTCAAACAAACCTACGCCTAAAGGCGTAGGTAAAATACAAGAAGTTTTTGATGTTTTAGTTATTAACCTACGCAATTTTTCTAGGAATTATTAATTAAAAAGGTATTAGGTTTATATGGGTTTAAAAAATTGATTCGGTAACCAACATCATAAATTATTTTGCAGATAAATTTTTAATTATTGATACAGAAAAACATCTCTAGTTAGGTGACAGACGAAGCAAAGATTAGTATTTTTTCCTGCACCAAATTAACTTAATAAAAAAATAAACTTATCGAATTGACAAAACTATGGATTTTGCCTCAAAAAACCATAAATTTTTAAACCTAATTTTTAATAGTAATTAATAGAAGAATTAATTAAAATCAAAAAATCCTTGTTTTTTACCGCCATCTAAAATGGGCGGTTTGTTTAGGATTTTTAGATGCTTAAGATTTTTCACGTACTTAAGTGTGTGGTTTTCAAGAATCTTGACATAATCTGATTGTTTTTAAAACTGAAAATGGGACTTAAAAATGCTTGGAGATTAATAAAGAATAGAAAGAAATTTAGATGGAGAGATAGAAAGTACAAAGTTAGTACTCTCGGCCTATTTAAAAAATCAGACCCACTTGGAGGGAAAAATCAGGCTAAGGGAATTGTTATTGGTAAGCTTCAAAAAGAAGCTAAGCAGCCAAATTCTGCTATGAGGAAATGTTGTAAAGTTCAGTTAATTAAAAACGGAAGATCGGTAACAGCATTTATTCCGGGAAATCTTGCTCAAAAATTTATTGATGAGCATGACGAGGTTATGATTGAGAGAATAGGCGGGAAACAGGGAAGAAGCAAGGGCGATATTCCGGGAGTTAGATGGAAAGTAATAAAAGTAAATGATCAGCCACTTGAGAGATTATGGCAAGGAAAGATTGAAAAAGGAAGAAGATAAAATGGAAATATTTAATATAGAGGATTATAAAAAGCTTAGAAAAATAAATAAAGATAACGGATTAAATCCCGTTATTTTGGAATTAAAATGGAGTAGAGATAAAAAATATAATCTTGAAAATAAATCCTTATTTTACGGAGAGGATATATGGAATGATGGGTGATAAAATAAACAAATAGATTACCAAAATTAAATAATTATGAAAACTCAAACACAATTACCAGAATTTAGAGGGAAACCCTTAATAGAGATTCTAGAATATATTCCTCAAGTAGATTTTCTTAAAGGAGAATTTGGAGAGGCTGTTCTAGAGGAATATAATGCAAGAGTAGAAGAAGATTATTCTAATAATAGTAATTTGAACGTTTTAACTTACGAAAAAAAGATTGTAAAAGGCTCAAATTCTTTTGCGGTTTGTTTAGTTAATGGTATTTTACGTGAAGAGGGTTTACGAACAGCAACTCAATCTGACCTAGAAAAAATACTAAAAATAAAGGCCCTGAATTTAAGAAGAACTTATGAAGATACTGGTTTAGTTTTAAGAGATGATATGGAACCAAATAGTTATCTGGCTAAAGATTTGTTAAAACAATTAGGAAAAACAGAACTTCCGGTAATGATTCCTCTATATGGTCTAGAATTAAGTGTAGATGATAATTCTCCTCATGGTTTAGCATTTAAAGTTACAGAGCATACTAAAAAAATTCACGCTCCCATTTTAAATGAAAATTCAGCATATTTTTCATCTGAAGATATTGATGAAAATGGCTTGCCTAAAAGATTAGGAAAGGGGAATAGATGTTTTCATACAAGAGAAACAGGATTGTCTAGGGTATATTTGGACAGTATTCTGAATTTTGGCTCGCGTAGTGATCATCTTGAGAGCTCGTACCTCGATGGTAGAGTGGTTGTTGTTAGCGGCGAAAACGCGCAAAAAATTTAGGAGGATAAAAATGGAAGAAAAACAAACTCAGGAAATTAAGGAACAGGAAGAAGTGCAGCAGGAATTTAAAGAAGCAAAAAATCCTCTGGATTTTAAGCTTTTTGGCATTTATGATGTTTCTAATGTAAAAGTAATTGATCCTGGAATGAGGCGCTATATTAATCTTGATTCTAGACTGATAGTTAAAAGTTATGGAAAGTATAGAGAAAAATTTTCAAAAGGAAAAATAAATTTATTAGAAATTTTCGCTAATCTTATTGCTGTTCCTGGTCATAGAGGAAAAAAACATAAGATACAGACAAACTGGAAAACAGGAAAATATTCACAAAACATGAAAATTGTTTTAAATTGTTTAAAGAGAGTAGAAGAAAGAACAAAACAAAACCCTATACAGGTATTGATAAATGCAATTGAGAACGCCGCCCCAAGAGACGGTATTACTGTCATTGAATATGCTGGAGCAAGATATCCCCAAGCAGTTGACATAAGTCCTTTAAGAAGATTTACAATGACTCTAAGGCATATCATACATGGAAGCTATGATAAATCATTTAACAAAAAAACTAAAATAGAGGATGCTTTGGCTGATGAGATAATAAAAGCGTACAAAAAAGATAATGATAGCTATGCTATGCAGAAGAAAAAAGAATCTGAAAAATCTGCTGATAGCGCGAGATAGAAAGAGTAAAAATTGAAGAGAAGGATATGGCATAGATTCTAAACCTATCTCTGAACTTTATAAAACTGAAATAATGCCCTAACTGTTAAAGTTGAGGTTAAATATTTTATAAGACAAGAATTATAAAACTGATGATAATTTCTTATTTCAATTTCCTCTTTTATTGTTTTTAGAACAGATAATCTTAATTTTTAATAAACATTTTACAGAATCTAATTTTAAGAAATGTTTAAAAAGCAAATTTTATATGATTAAGTTATTATAAAAATAAAATGGCAAAAAATCAAAAGATTTTTTGGCTATTTCAAATTAAAAAAACTAAAATCTGAAACATGGTAAAAAAAGAAACATCCTTGGAAAAAATAACAAGGCTGGTAAAAAATCAGGATAATATTAGAAATATTGCTACTTCAGCGCATATTCATCATGGGAAATGTATAGCTGGTGATTCAAGAATTATTTTAGCAAATGGTACAATAAAAACTGCTAGAGAGATTTATGAACAAATTGCTGATAATGGTAATGTCATAGAAGAAAACGAGCAACACACTATTTTCTCGCCTAATAATAAAATAGAGATTTTTACTCTTAATAAAGACTCTGTAAAAATAGAAAAAAAAGAAATTCAGTATGCTTGGAGATTAATTGGAGGAAAAACAATAAAAGTAAAATTAATAAATGGTTTTGAAATAGAGACAACTCTAGAGCATAAATATATTGTTTATAGAGATGGTTTTACTGATGTACCAGCAGAAAACCTGAAGCTTGGTGATAGGGTTGTTTGTAGCAGAAAGCTAATAACAGAATCTAAACAAAATATAAAAAAAGATATTTTAGAAAAACTTTCAAAAGAAAATTTTTATGTGAACTTAAAAGAAAGTTTTCACATATTTTTAAAGAAGAAAATACATAAGTACGGAATTAAAAATTTAAGTAAAAGCTGGCTTTATATAAAACCAAAATCCTTTTATCACGGAATTTGGCAAAATAGATATAATCTAAATGATCTTGTTAATATCTCTAAATTATTTGGCTTTGAATTAGAACAAGTCTATGATAATATTCAATTTATTTTTTATAGAACCGGAAAACAAAGAGGTCATAATTCTCTTAAGATGAAAATGCCTCAAAACTTTGAAGAATTATTTTATATTGCGGGCTTATTTTTAGGGGACGGTTCTGGAAAAAAGTTTATTGTTGGTAAAGAAGAACTCGGAAAAAAGTTAATAGAAATAGGTAGAAATTTAGGATTTGAATTTAAAAGAGTTTTTAGAGATGATAGAACTCCAGAAATTCATACAAATTTAACTCTTGTTTACATATTTAAGGCCTTATTTGATTATCCTATTAAATTGAAATCGCGTAATGTTAAAATTTCTAATTTTGTTTTTAGTTCAGACGATAAATATGTAAAAAATTTAATAAGAGGCTATTTTGACACGGACGGCTGTGTTGAAAAATCTAGAAGAGCTGTTACAATATCTTCAATTAGTAAGCAGATTGTTGAGGATCTGCATTTACTATTATTAAGGTTTGGTTGTATAAGTATTAAAGAAAAAGATAATACCATTTCTATTTCTGGATTATCTGCTGTTAATTTCCAAAAAGAAATTGGATTTTTTCATATAGACAAATCTGAAAAATTAAATGAATTAGTAAAAAAAGTTTCTGGTAGCATAGTTTGTGATAAGGTAAATATTGGAAATCAGGTAATGATTGTTAATAAAAAAATTAAAGACATTAGCTTTAATGAATTGGCATTTATAGAAATTAAATCAATTGAGCAATCTTATCAGGAGCTTGTTTATGATTTTACAATTCCTGAAACACATAATTTTATTGCAGAGGGAATGATTATTCATAATACGGCCCTCACAGACAACTTATTAGCTGCAGCTGGAATGATGAGTGAAAAATTGGCTGGGGATTTGGAAGGAGGAATGGCTACATGGCAACATTCAGATGAGCAAGAAAGATTATTGACAGTTGATGCAGCTAATGTTTCTATGGCTCATGAATTGGATGGCAAAGAATATTTAATCAATTTAATTGACACTCCGGGGCATGTTGATTTTGGAGGCAATGTTACAAGAGCTATGAGAGCTATAGATGGAACTATAGTTCTGGTTTGTGCTATTGAGGGAATAATGCCTCAAACAGAAACTGTTCTTAAACAGGCTTTGAGGGAGAGAGTGAAACCCATTTTATTCATTAATAAAGTTGATAGAATGATTAAAGAATTAAAGTTAACCTCAGAAAAAATGCAATTGAAGTTCAAAGAGATAATAGAGAATTTTAATCTGTTGATCGAACAAATTGCAGAGCCAGAATTTAGTCTTAAATTTAAGGTTAATGTAGCGGACGGGAGTGTTATTTTTGGCAGCGCTAAGGAAAATTGGGCATTATCAGCCTCTTTTATGAAAAAAAGAAATATTAGCTTTAAAGATATTATAGATATTCATGAAAAAGATGAAAAAGATAGAAAAGATTGGTTTTGGAAAAATGCTTCTTTATATGAAGTTTTGTTAGACGCTGTTATAAAACATCTGCCCAGTCCTATTGAGGCTCAAAAATATAGAATTCCAAAAATTTGGCCGGGAGATATAGACAGCAAATTCGGAAAAGGATTAATTAATTGCGATACAAATGCAGAACCAGCCTTTATTATTACTAATACAATAATTGATAGTAAAAGCGGAAAAGAAATTTCTGCAGGACGTCTTTTTTCCGGAACATTAAAAACTGGAATGGAAGTTTATCTTAATAATGAGAAGAAGAGACAGAGAATTCAACAGGTTTTAGTTTATAATGGTGTAAAGCCAGAACAATTAGACGAAGTACCTTCTGGAAATGTTTTAGCTATTACTGGTTTAATATCAAAACCTGGAGAAACCATAACTCTTCAGCCTCAAGAAAGTTTTGAAAATATAAAACATATATTTGATCCAGTTATTACAAAATCTATCTCTGTTGAAAAGCCGCAGGACCTTCCAAAATTAATAGAGGTTTTAAAAAAAGTTGCTAAAGAAGACCCAACACTTCAAATTGAAATTAATGAAGAGACTGGAGAGAACATAATTTCTGGAATGGGCGAATTACATTTAGAGATTATTGAAAATAGAATTAGAACAGAGAAAGGCGTTAATGTGAGAACATCTGAACCAATTGTTGTTTATAGAGAGACAGTATTAAAAGAAGGAAAAAAAGGAGAGGGAAAATCTCCAAACAAACATAACTTATTTTTTATTCAGGTAGAGCCTTTAGAAGATTCAGTTTATCAGGCTATTAAAAATGGAGAAATTAAAGATGGGAGAATCAAGAAAAAAAATGAAGAGTTATGGAACAAACTATCTTCATTAGATGTTAGTAATAATGAAGCTAGGCAGTATAGGAATATCTATAAAGACTGTGTTTTTTTGGATAAAACTCGGGGAGAGGTTTATATTGGAGAGGTTATAGAGATGGTAATGGATGGTGTAGAACAGGTGATAGATGCCGGAGTTTTATCAAGAGAGCCATGCGCTAAAATGAAGATTAATCTAATTGATTTAAAATTACATGAAGATGCTATTCATAGAGGTCCTGCTCAAGTTTATCCTGCTGTTAGAGATTCGATGAGAATGAGCATAAACACAGCCAGCCCGGTCTTATTAGAGCCAATACAAACTTTACTTATTGATGCTCCTTTAGATTATATGGGAGAGTTAACTAAATTATTACAGAGTAAAAGAGGACAGATAATAGATATTAAACAAACCTCTGGTCATGTTGACATAAAAGCAAAAATGCCGGTTGCTGAAATGATCGGATTGGCTAGTGATATAAGAAGTGCTACAGAAGGAAGGGGAAATTTTAGTATGATTGATCAGTCATTTGAAAGAGTTCCTCCAAATATACAACCAGCAGTAATTAAAAAGATCCGAGATAGAAAAGGGCTTGCTGAAAATGAGTA
>CAYJSY010000036.1:0-6591 GCA_964372925.1 Candidatus Woesearchaeota archaeon | reverse complement strand
TTGCGAAGCAACGTCCACTGCCTAAAGGCAGTGGTTTACTTTTTTTCTGTATTACAAAAATTATCGCATTTATTTTGCACAAATAATAGAAACCTTTAAAAACTTTGTTTGTAAATCATTTTCATGGTGAATGGTATAGAAAGACCTTTAGATGTTTTGAATAATGCTAAAGGAAAGGAAATTTTAATTCAATTAAAAAATAATAGGCAGATGGTAGGAACTCTTTTAGCTTTTGATATTCATATTAATATTGTTCTAGACAACGCAAAGGAAATTATAGATGGAGAAGAAAAAAGGAATGTTGGTTTGACTTTTTTAAGAGGAGATGCTATAATTTTTGCCTCTCCAGCTAATATAGCAAAATAATTTTTAAGATAAGAAAAACCCTCTTGTTTTTTCGTTTGGTTTTTAGAATTCAGAAAAATTCTTGTTCTTTTTCTGAAAGGAAAATCTATTGGATTTTCTTGTGCTCAAGATTATTCACATACTAAAATGCGTGCTTTTCAAAAATCTTGATACAGAGCAAAAATAAACCTCTGCTTTTAAGCAGAGGACAAATCTTTCAGATTTGTATTTTCACTCTGTTTCCTAAGGTCCAAACAAACCATCGCCCTCAGAAATTTCTAATTTCTGATATAATAAATTATCTGTTTTTCGATTTAGAGAGATAATTTTAATGTCTGCTAGATATATCCTCAGTATATGACTGACTTTTTGTTAAAACTACTAAAAATAATCTTTTAACCAAACTTTAACTTTACATTAAAAAAGAAAAATCAAAAAATGAAAAGGTTTAAATACCTATCACAATAAATAAATTCCTACTCTAATGAAAACAAAAAAAGTTCCTAGATCCGCAACTAATATTATGAATACAAACGGTCAAAATGGAAAGCCTAATCATGAAAATTCAAAAAATGAAGTAGTTATAACTAGAATAATCGAACAAACTTTAGATTATCATGAAAGAAATGAAACAAAAAAAAATTTGGAGGGGAGCCTAGTTAAATTAGACTGGAGTTTAGAATTTAGAGAAAAAATTGGGGAGGGTGGATTAGGAGAGGTTTGGAAAGGATTTTTAGTTGGAGATTATGATGTGAGAGAGGTGGCTATTAAAGTTTCTAAAAGAGAAAGAAGTTCTTTGGTCAGCCTTAGAAGAGAGGCTCATATAGCAGGGCAGTTAAAACATGAGGATATAGGCAAAATAATTCTTTATGAAGAAAATGAGGATAATGGAATGATTATCATGGATTATATTGAAGGAAAAGACCTTGGAAAAATTTTAAATTGGCATAAAAAACTTGGATTAAGGTTTCCTAAAAAATTTGCGGCTTATATAACCTGGTCATGTTGTGAAGCTTTAAAATATGCTCATAATAATCGAGTATACGATGAAGATGGAAAAGAAGTCATTGGGGTTTTACATAGAGATATTTCTCCCGGCAATATTATTATTAATAAACAGGGCTACCCAAAAGTAATTGATTTTGGAATAGGGATTTTACCATCAGATTTAGAAAACCCGGAGATAATGAAACAAATAGCAGGAAAAATCGGGTTTATTGCTCCAGAAATTTTAGAACAAAATTTATTAATGGGCGAAAAAATAGACCGGAGAGTAGACATTTATGGGTTGGGGATGGTTATGGATTATTTAGTTAGAGGAAACAATCCTTTAGTAGAAGCCATAAAGAAAAATAATAATAAAAACTTAACATATTCAGGCTTTGAAGGGATTTTGGACAATATAGCTAAAACACTAACAGAAGAAGTTGATGGTATAGATGAGGTTTATTCAAAAATTGTTGAAAAATCAACTAAAAGGGATAGAAAAGAAAGATATCACTCTGCTTTTGAGATGAAAGAAGATTTAAGAAAATATTTATTTGAAAGAGGTTACGGCCCAGATAAAGACCGTTTATCTATCTACCTGGATTTAATTAATACTCCCGGTTTATCAAGACATCTGAAATCAATTGGTAATAGAGAAACTAATATAAAAATACCGACAGAACTTAGGAATAAATTTGACCTTGCAAAAGAGATGATGCCATATATGGTAAGAGAGGGGAAATTCTGCTTAGAAATTTTAAAAGAATCAGATTATAAAACAGAAGAACCCGGATATCTTCCTGTTTATTAAGCCAGAAATGTTTCTATTTTTCTATTTCGAATTTGTTTAAAATTTGCATAAATATAGTCTAATACAGAAAGATATAAAAGAAATAACTAGTTTCTCTTGATATGAAAAGAGCGTTAATTAATAAAAACCTTAAATATTTAATTTTGTTGCTGATATTATTGAATATACCATCAATAAGCTCTTTAATATCAATTGAAAAAAATCCGCTAAAATTATATAATATAGGCGAAAAAATTGATATTAGTATAAGGACCGGCTCTGATACTGGCAATATTATTAGCGTGGACTTGATTTGTGATAATTATAAATTAAATTATTTTAAGACCCCTCTAAATAAGGAAAAGGATTATTATGACATACCGTCACTAACAATCAATCAAAATTTCCTAGGAATTTGTAAAATTAAGTTTACTCTTTTAAATGAAAATAATGCTATAGAAGAAATTAGTACTAATAATTTTGAAATTACTAATATACTCGCCTCTGATTTTTACACAGACAAAGAAAATTATTTTCCGGGAGAAAAAGTTTTGATAGAGGGCAAAATATCAAGGGGAGTAAAGCTCAAGGTTTTGCTTATTGATAGAGAAAAAGAGATTAAATCATTTAATAGCATACTTGCCAGTGATTTATTCTCGGTCGTATTAGATTTAGATGAAAATATTCCAAAAGGAGAAAAAGAGATTTTAATTTACGGAGAGGATAAATACGGCAACAAGGCGCAAGGCTCAAAAAAAATAAAAATAGCTCAGGTAGCAAAAGTTTTGAAGATAAATCTAGATAAAGTCAAGGTTAAACCAAGGGAAGAAATAAAATTAATTTCAAATATTTATGATCAATCGGAAGAAGAAATGGCATTAAATGTTGAGTACAGCCTTTTAGACCCTAATGGAAATTTAATCGAATCTTTCGTATCAAATGAAAAAGAAATACCATTAAAATTTGAATCTCAAAATCCCGGGGAGTATGTTATAAAAGCCAGATACCAAAATTTAGGAGATATAGACAAATTTTCTATATTAGAAGTCAGAGAGATAGATATCAAAATTGATGATGGGATAATTAACATAAAAAATATTGGTAATGTAAAGTATGTTGAGCATATAAATGTAAATGCTATTGTAGATGGAATAACATATCAGATTCCTATAGATATAAATTTAGACCCCGATGAAGTTGTTTTTATAGATTTGAGAAAAGAACTGCCATCAAAAAATTATGATGTAACTCTTTCTTCTGACAAACAATCCTATAAATTAGGAAACGTAAAAATAGATGATGATAGACCCACAGTTAAAAAATTATCGCAAGTTTTATCAAAAATGACCGGGGCTACGGTTATTTCAACAGAAAAAGTTGGCAATGTTTTTTATTTTGTTTTTGTTGTTGTAATATTAGGGTTTTTTATAACCTTCATTACATATAGAAAATTCAAGACGAAAGTTACAGGAGTCATAGAAGATACTATTAAAGTGCAAGCAAGAAATATAGGCAATTTAGGACAATCTTTAGTAAAAAACCAAAAAGAAAAAAATAAAATTGAGAATATGTTTGGAATGTATGTTGATCCAAATGTGCTAAAGGCCGATTTTAGCCCTAATATCAGAAAAAAAGAAATTAGTGTTTTATTCACAGATATAAGGGGCTATTCTAAAATTTTTGATAAAGCAGATTCTGAACAAATAGCTAAAATGCTAAATATATATTTCGGAAAATCAAGCGAAATAATAAAAAAGAACAATGGTTTTATTAATAAGTTTATAGGAGATTCTGTAATGGCTTTATTCAATGCAGTCATAGACGATAACAACCATTTGATTAATTCTATCAAATCTGCTTTAGAAATTAAAAAAGAGATGATTATGTTAAATCAGAAATTAAAAGCGAGTGGTTTTGAACCAATAGACGTTGGAATAGGAGTTGATTCAGGAATCTCTGCAGTGGGAAATGTAGGGTCAAAGGATAAATTAGAGTATACTGCTGTCGGCATTCCAGTCAATATCGCATTTAGATTACAGTCAATGAGCGATGGTAACGTCTTAATCACAGAAAGAGTCTATCAAAAAATTAAAGATAAGATAAATGCTATTTATGTTAATGAAACTGAAATGAAAAATATAACGGGAAAAATTAATATCTATAAAGTTTTGGGGTTTAAGAGTTCCGTATAGTGTTCTACACAAATAAATTAAATCCTTATTAGGTTAAATCTTGTTTATTAGAGCCCCATAATTAAAATGTAAGATAAACTTTTTAGACCGCCCCAGATTATTTTAAATAAAATCCATGAAAAATTTTAAGAGACATCTTAAATTATATATCTTAATACATCATAATAATTCTTTTATACGATACTGATATATTCTAAAAATGCCTGAAGAAAACAAAAAAGAATTATTAGAAAAAACTTCTATTTATGCGGCTTCTAATGATAATGAATTAAAAATTTTTGATATAAATTTATCAGGAAAAACTCTCTATCATAACTTTAAAATTGATATTTGTGAAAAAATAGGATCTGGAGCTACAGCAGAGGTTTATAGAGGGAAAAAAATAACCGGGATAGAAAAAATAGTTGCAATTAAGTTCTCAAATAGAAAAAAAGAATCTTTAGAAAATTTAAGAACAGAGGCTAATTTATCTGCAAAATTAAAACATGATTATATAGTTTCTATAGATTCATATTATGAACATGATGAAAGAGGCATTATAATAATGGATTTTGTTGAAGGAGATAATCTATCAAAAATTTTAAATGACCACAAAAATCTAGAATTAAGATTTCCAGAAAAATTTGCTGGATTGATAGGATGGTTGTGTTGCGAGGCGCTGGAATATGCGCATAATACGGGAGTTATTCACAGAGATATCTCGCTTAAAAATATAATGATTAGCAGCGAAAATGGCTCTCCAAAAATACTTGATTTTGGGATAGGGATTTTATCATCTGAAAACAGATATGTTCTAGAACAGATGGTTGGTACAATAGGATTTATCGCTCCAGAAATTATAGAAGGGAAAAAAGTAGATAAAAGAGCAGATATATACAGTTTAGGTAATGTCTTAGATTTTATGGTTAGAGGAGTAAACCCCTATCTGGAAAAAATTATAGAAAATAAGCCTTCGGAAATAATTAAGAAAATGCTTGAATCGTATGTAGATTATAGTCCATTAAAAAACATTGAAAGTATAGATAAAGAATTTTCGGATATAGTTGAAAAAGCAGTTAAACCTAATCCGGATGATAGATATCAATCAGCATCTGAAATGTTAAATGACCTAACTAAATATCTCTACCAAAAAGACCAATACGGACCAACAAGACCGGTATTAAAATTATACCTTGACATTATAAAAAAAATTCAGGAAGCGAAATCAAAAATGCCATATCTGATCAGAGATGGAAAGCTGTCATTAAAATCTTTATCAGAAACTCCGTTTATAAAAATAGGTTAAATTTCTATATTCATTAGATCGTAAGCAATTTTTACATTAGGCATTTTTTTTATTTTATTTAAAAAAATTTTTTCCTTGTTTTCGTACCTTTGAGAGATATGAGTTAAAATAAGATTTTTTACATTTGACTCTTTTGCTGTTTTAATTGCCTGATTTAAAGTAAGATGCTTATATTTTCTTGCTAGTTCTTTTTCATCATCCAAAAAAGATGATTCCATAATCGCTAAATCAGTATTTTTTAAAATTTTTTTTATGTTGCTGCAGTTCTTAGTGTCCAGAACAAAACCAATTTTTCTGCCTTTTTCTAAATATGTTACATCTTTCCATTTTATTATCTCTTCTTTTTTAATATTCTTTTTTTTAACAATTTTCCCAATTTCAACTCCGCCTAAATTGTATTTTACTATTTTCTTTTTATCCACTCTTAATTTATCCTTTTCCTCAAAAAAATATCCGTTGCAAGGAATAAGATGTTCTAGTGGAACTGCTGTAACGCTAAAATGCTCTGACTCAATAAATTTTCCTCTAACTTCTCTAGCGAATATTTTTATATCTGAATTGGATATATCTAATATCTTTTTAATCATTTTTTTACTTCCCTTTGGCCCATATATATTTAATACTTTATTGTAATTATTTTTAGAGAGGCTATTTAGCAGTCCAAACAAACCAAAAAAATGATCCCCATGAAAATGAGTTATAAGAATATCTGTTATTTTATGTGCGCTTAATCCGGCCTTTCTAATCTGTCTCTGTGCCCCCTCTCCACAATCAATTAACATATTTCTATCTCTATATCTCATAAAAATAGAGGTATGATTTCTATTTTCAGTTGGAATCGAACCCCCTGTTCCTAAAAAAACTATTTTTATTTTTTCCATCTCTTAAAAAATATAGTCTAGTTTATAATATTTGTTATATCTATAAATTGAAAACCAGATAATTTATTAGGTAGTATATACAGTTTTCAATTTTGGATCACAAGAAAATGT
>CAYJSY010000035.1:0-6686 GCA_964372925.1 Candidatus Woesearchaeota archaeon | reverse complement strand
AAATAATTAAAGAAGGAATAAAAAAAAGAGGATGGTTTTAGCTTGGGTTTTAATATCAAATAAAAATAAAAAAAGAAAAAATAAATTTAAATTTTTTTTAGTATTCCAGAGCTGAATTCTCTTATATAATGTTCATAAGGAATTTCTCCATCAACATTCCATTTTGCAACTAGATAATTCTTGTCATATAGATGAGCTATCAAGATTGGATCTTTATCAATAATACTAATCTTTAGGGCTAGTTCAGATTGTTTTGGTATCCAGTAAACTTTCATGTCAAAGTTTTCTAGATATTCTTTTCTGTTTAACCAATCACCAACAACCCGTTCTCTTAGGACATTTGAAAGGATTTTCATATAATTTGATCTAGCTATCCTTGATTTTTCTTTAGCCTCTTTTGTTATAGGAGGCCTTTCAGAGTTTAGCTCTATATCATAGGTTTTTCTATTATAACCTTCTCCTATATTTATTTGCTCTTTAAAAATCCAATTTTTACTGCTTCCTAAATCTACAGACGCAAATAGGGGAATAGTTATTTTTATATCTTCACGGTCTTTTTTATAAGGAATTATCCTCTTCAAATTAAAAAGCTCTTCTGAAATTTCATCATAATTTATACCAAATTCTGAATAGATATATTCTTCTAAAAGATGATCTAGAGATTTTTCAAATCTATCAAACTCAGAATCTAAAGGTATATCACTCAAAATTTTGGACATTGTTTTCTGTAAATTATTCTGATAATTTCTAATTTCAATTTTAAACTCTTTATTTAATGCAGGTATGTTGCCATCTCTTATCAAAGCTTTTTTCCCTCTAAACTTATCAACCAACTCTGTCAAGCTTTCTCTTCCAGATAGTTCTTTTTCCTTAACTGCTTTTCCAACAAGTTCCATTGTCATTTTATAATTTTTCACCTCCTTTCAATTTATAATCTTCCATTTTATACCATTACATATAGTTGTATTATAGTTATACTTTACTTACAAAAATATGTCATAATAGTTGTATATAATAAAAATGTTTAAATATAAGTCTTTTTTATAACAATAATGATTAGTTCAGAGATTATCAAAAAAATAGAAGAGTTTGTGCATAAAAAACCGCGATCAATACAAGAGCTGGCTGTTTATATTAATAAAAACTGGAGAACTGCTGATAGATATGTCGAAAAAATAAAACTAGAATATGGGACTATTGATACAAATGTTTTTAGAGGGGGGAATAGGGGCGCTTTAAAAATTGTTTATTGGAAGTCTATAGACCAAATCAGCCATTCTTTTTTTCAGGAGGATTTAGAAAAAGAAATTATGAATGGAAAAACTAAGTACGATTTATCCCCCTTTGATATTTTTCAACATGTTCCAGAAAATAAAAAATATGCATGGGTTAAAAAAGGAGACGATGAAGTTAAATTAGGAAAGTTGAGTGAATTTAAAGATTTACTTTTAAAAACTGAAAAACAAATTTTATTTTTTTCCGGAAATCTTTCATTTATAAATTTTAAAGATAAGAGTACAAATATTTTTGAAGTTTTAGAAAAACTTGTAAAAACCGGGATATCTATTAAAGTAGTGTGCAGAGTTGATATTTCTGGTGTTGATAATATTAATAAGCTGTTATCTTTAAACTATAAATGTGGAAAGGAATTGATTCAGATACGACATAGAGAACAGCCTTTGAGAGCCACAATTATAGATAATAAAGTGGTAAATATAAAAGAAATAAAAGAGCCAACAGGAAGGGAAAAAGAATTAAACAAAAAAACTTTTATTTTTTATACAATATACGACAGAGAATGGGTAGAATGGATTTCCAAAATTTTTTTGAAAATGTTTAATACTTCCATTGACTCAAATAAAAGAATTAGCGAAATGGAAAAAATCCCTTATTATAGATAGTTTTGAATAACCCTATTTTTTCACTTTAACTTTTTCTGTAAATGAATAACAGCTTCGATAAAAATAGTATCTTTATTTTCTAGTAGACACGCGAATGGGGAGTTATTCAAAATCCTCTATAGTCAAGGACATTAAAAATTGAACAAAATTTATGTCTTGACTATCAAGGAAATGGCAAAAATGCTCAAATAATTTTGTCATTTACTATATGTGTGATTTTTTTCTGCATTATTTCTTCTTTTCTTCATCTGCCCGCCAACTTTATCCTCTCACCTTCAGAATTAGTTAACTACCAATAGTATCTGAGCCAGTTTGCTTTCTCGTCTCACAGTCAGGATTAAAACAAAGAAGCCAGGGTCTTTTTCCATATAAAATTCTTAAAACCATTGGCCAGCTGCATTCTTGACATTTTTTATTTTCGCTATTTTTAATCAGTCCTCTAGGCAACGAATAAGTTTGATTGCATTTAGGATATTCAGTGCAGGCAATAAAATAATTTTTAAATCTAGGAGAAAATTTTATAGCAAGATCTCCTTCTTCACAATTTGGACACTTAAAATTAAGCTTATTATTTTCTCTTTCTTCTTCTATTAAAGATTGGTTGGCTTTAATTAACTCCACACCAATCTCCAACTCTTTTTCTTTAAAATCTTTTGATATTTTCATTAATAAATCTTCGGCTTTTTTAATAACCCTTTTTTCCTTTTCTTCTAGGCCTTTTTTTGAAGCCCTTATAATGTCCATCTCTTTTTCAATCTCTCTAGTAAGATTTTCATCTATTATAATAGGGGCGTGTTTTTTCAGGCTTTCTACTAATCTTATTCCAAGCTCTGTTGCTGTTATTTGTTTACTTTTTATGTAATTTCTGTTATACAGCGTTTCAATAATTCCTGCCCTTGTTGCTTTAGTTCCCAAATTTCTTTTTTCTAATTCTGAAATAATAGATGCGGGGGAGTATCTTCTGGGGGGCTGCGTCTCTTTTTCTTCAATTCTGACTTTTTCTATTTTAACCAAACCATTCATATCATTAATTTCTTTTTCTTCCATTTTTGCGGGATAAACTAGCATCCATCCTTTTTCTAAAACCTCAATGCCTCTTGCATTAAATTTCAAGTTATCTATTAATACCTCAACTTTTTTGTTTTTAATTTCTGCACTGTTGCAAAAGCAGCTTATGAATCTTTTTACTATCAATTCATAAATTTTTTTTTCATTCTCTTCTAGTCTTTGATAGTTGCCTGTTGGAGTAATTGCCGGGTGGGCAGGATCTGATTTATTCCCCTCTACTGGTTTTTCTTTGGTAGCATGTTTAGTTAGTTCTCCAAAAACTTTTTCTAGTTTTTTTAAAATTTCAAGGGGCTTCATTGAATCAGGAATTTTTTGGCTGGATGTTCTCGGATATGAAATTAATCCGTTTAAATAAAGTTTTTGAGCTATAGACAGGGTTTGATTTGGCGTTATTGAATGAAATTTATAGGCTTCTGTTTGCAGGGTTGTTAAATCAAATGGAGCTGGCGGACGTATTATCTGTTTAGTTATCTCTGTTTTAGCCAAAGCTTCTCTCCCTTCTAATCCTATAAATTTATTCAGATCTTCTTTTTTTGTTAAATCCTTAAAATATTTTACCTCTAATCTATTTTTTCCATCATTTACTATCAAAAAAACTTGCCAGTATGCTGTTGGTTTAAAATTTTTAATTGCTAACTCTTTTTGAACTATTAAATTAAGAGAGGGTCCCTGTACTCTTCCAATAGACATTATTTTAAATTTACCGGCTTTTTTTATAGCATGCATTAAAGCTCTTGATAAATTTATCCCATATAACCAATCTAAAAAATGCCTTGTCTCTCCTGCAATTGCCTGCCCCCATTCAATACTGTCCCTCATATTATCATAAGAATCCTGAATTTCTTTGGTTGTTAGGGAGGAAAATTTCATTCTTTTCGCATCATTTTTTTTAGCTATAAATCTAACAATATTATAGCCTATGACCTCTCCCTCAGTATCAAAATCTGTAGCAACAACAATTTCATCAGCATTTTTAATTAAACTTTGAAGAGTCATATAATATTTTTTAGTAAAGTCTTTTTTATTAACCTCGAAATTTGGCTTCCATTCAATATCAAAAACTGGATAATCTCCATTCCTAAATTTTTGAGATACCGTAAATAAATGGCCAACTGCACAGGCTACAATAATTTTTTTATTATTTCTTTCTAGCTCAAAATAGGAAACCTGATTTTTAGTTTGTTTAATATCGTTGCCATCTGAAAGAGCTGCTGCAATTTTTTCTGCGGCTTGAGGTTTTTCTGTTATAATTAAATCATAATTGTCTCTTTTAGTTTTTTTTAATGTTGTTTTTTTCTTAATTTTTTTAATTTTTCCCTCTTTTTCTACTGTCTCTAAATCTTCTATAGACGGCTTTGGTTTCTCAACCACCTCAACAAATTTTTTAATATTTTCCGGGTTAAAAACCCGGTATTCTTTTGTTTCGATTGATAGTTGGTTTGGTTTTTTGCGAGGCATTTTTTATGTTATCTTAAATGGGGTTTATTTTTAATATAGATATTTTAAGCAAACAAAATAATTTAATTTGCTAAAAACAAAAAGTTTCTGATTAGTTTATTTATTAGTTGATATATTTAAATAATTTTGTTTTTAGAATGATCAATCAATTTCTCTTGCATTAGTAGTTAATATACATCAAATATATAAAAGTTATGATAAATTATACATGAGAATCAATATCATCACCAAATTAATGGAGATTATGATTATTTCAATAAGTGGACGAGCTAAAAATAGTCAAATCAGAAACTTTTTTCGTTTTACCATCGCCCTCAGAAATTTTTAATTTCTGATCCTTCAAAATTACATTTTGAAGTTTTAGGCGATGGTTTGTTTGAAAGTTTCTGAGCCAGAAAAAAAGACGTTGCGAAGCAACGTCCACTGCCTAAAGGCAGAGGTTTACTTTTTTCCTGTATCAAATCCATTCCTATTTATTAACAAGGCTTATCTTGTTTACCGAGAGGACATTATTTCTGGATAAAACATCGGGCTTATGCGAAGTTCAATTTCCTCGAAAATCCGAGCCTCGATGAAGTCAGAGGTGCGAGGATTTTCAGAGCTGAAATTGAATTTGAAAAACCAAAGTGCAACGAGGTTTCCGTATAAGCCCTATTAAATCCCCTGAGGCGAAGCAGAGAACGCAACATAGTCGAGAGCTGAAAGCCTGAAGAAGTTTTTTGTGTGAGCCTACATCAATAAAGTCTTTACATCTTGAATATCAACATCTCGAGATATCTTTTTCTTGTAACTAATAAGGTCTTTTAAAGGAATTACAGGAACGATAAGGCCGTACACTTTTTTCTTTTTCGCTTTGGACAATTCAATTCGTTCTTTATTCCATTTCTTTAAATTTTTATCAAATAGTTTCAGAGAATTGATTCCGCAAATATCTATCTTTTGACCTTTGTATTTCAAAGTCATAAGAAGCAAATCAAATTCCTTATTTTTGTATCTCTTTGGCCCATATATTATGAATTTCTTAACATCGTTCTTAATCTCATAGATTTTTTCATCTGGAATCTCAATATCAATGTCGGCAAGAGGACGATTTGAACCATAGATATTTGCGGCACAACCTCCTGAAATATGAAATGGAATTTTATGTTCCCTTAAAAGACCGACAATCCAAGTAAAGGCTTCTTTAGTTCTTCTCATAGTACTCTTCATTAAAGATTGCTTGTATATATATCTTCTCGGCTCACACGAAAAATTGAGCATAACCTCTTAATCGTTGTTATGTGAACAAGCTGAAAGCGAGACGAAGCTTTAGAAAAAAGCTGAAAAGTCCAGGTTTCGCGAACCAATAAATTTATAATTGTTAACCAATCTCTATTTATTATGTTACCAGATTTACTCGAAATCCAAAATCCAAGAGAGAGAAGAAGAATTGAAAAAATAATTTCCGCAGTAAAAAAGGCAGACCAAAAACAGCTATTTTTTCATAATGGTGGTGATGTCGATAGTTATTGCGATAATCTAAAGATGAATGTTTCCGAATATGTTATAGGATTGATTGAAAGATATCAACGGGCAGAAATTCTTGATATTGGAATGGGTCAAGGAGTTTTTCTTACAGGATTAAAGATATTGTTTAGAGATAGAGTACGAACAACAGGGGTAAGTTTACAGGAAGTTGATCCTAGGAATTATGGTCATTTTTTGAGAAGAATGGTTGATGAAGAAATCTATGAGCCTATAGAAACTGTTAGATTTGAGCCAAGATTTCATACTGCTTTTTCTGTAATGTCATATGAATATTTTTTCGATAAAGCAAGAGCTATGGAGAATATTGTAAATGGTTTATTAGTTGATGGAACAGCACACATCCATAATAGAAAAGGATTTTATGATGAAGAAAAAATATTTGATTATTTGGCAAAAAATGGTTTTGAGATTGGTTTTGATGATAGTCCTGGATATCCTGTTGTTCGAGTTAAAAGAAAATTTCCTTCCAAGATTGAACTTCGAGAGTTTTACACTTATGCGAGCGAAACCTGAATTGCACATAACATCGCGAGTATCTGAAGTCGCCGAACGCAATTTGGGAATTTTCGGCAGGAAAATCCCAAATAATCGCTGTTAAATGGGGGTGAGCGAAGCGAAAGGCTACAAGCCGTTCTCAAAATTCGAAGAATTTTGTGTATGACGAAACGCCCACATTATAGAAATAAATATAAATTTCAACAAAATAATTTCTTCCATGAGCAAACTAATATA
>CAYJSY010000034.1:0-6872 GCA_964372925.1 Candidatus Woesearchaeota archaeon | reverse complement strand
AATTAAATAATTTATTGAGAATTTTTTAGAAGGGTATTTTTCGTGATTATCTTACATTTGTTGATTATATTAGAAATTTAAATACATACGCAATCAGATAGACGTATCTTTAATTTATCCTTAATTCTAGAAGATTTATTAATTACACATTATAATCAATAATCATCGTTTTAATTAACTTTATAGTCATAGATAGTATAAGCTCTAAACTTTTTAAGTTTATTAATATCAAAAACTTTCTGTATTTTACCTACGCCTAAAACTTCAAAATGTAATTTTGAAGGATTAAAAATTTCTGATGGCGATGATTTGTTTGAAGTTTTTGAGCCAGAAAAAAAGATGTTGCGAAGCAACGTCCTCTGCTTAAAGGCAGTGGTTTACTTTTTTCCTGTATTAAAAATTAAATTAATAATTTGTACTCCCTAATTTTATTTTATTCTTGTTAAGTTTGTTGTTTGTCGAGGTAACCTTATTTCGGGATAATACACTTAAGTTTTTCGGCCGAAAAACTTAAAAACCCCTATTTATTCATCTAATTGAAAAGGGATATAGAAAGTCTCAATCCAAAGAAAGATTTTTTGATTATGTTCTTTGGCAAGAGAAAACATAAATTAGGATAATAAAGCAAAAAATTAGCTTACAAAAATATTTAAAAATATATTAAAACAAAGGAAAAAATGGAAACGAATATAAAAAGTAAGATAAATAAATTAGAGAAAGGCTTATTATTATTTGGAGGACTATCTATAATAGGAGATGTGGTTGGATTGGATAATTATTTTTCTATTAATAATGGTAATATGGCTCTTTATGGAGTTATACTTGCAAGTTTCTCAGTTTTTTATGGTCTTGGCAGAGAATATGAAAGAAAGTTATTAGAAAAGGAAAAAATTAATAAGGAGATTATTGAAACAAGTGAGGGGGTTTATAGTAAGTTAGTAGATATTTTAAATGAAAATTCAATAAAAAATAAAATTAATATGGAAGAATAAAAATGATAACGAAAGGGACAACAGATAAATACTATATTTTACAAAGATTGGCAAAGGAATCTCCGGATGATTTTACTTTTGTTTACGGAAGTACTAGATTTGGAATAATTAATGAAAGTGATGGAGAGATGGAACTTGGTAGGACGGTAGCTAATCATCAAATTGGACATATTTCACTAGAACAAATGAAAGAACTTAATCAGATACCACCTAATGAATTACCAGATAGTGATAGGTTTAATTATAAAAAATTGTCGGAACCAGCAGTAAACAGTTTTCTTAAGGGTTATTATTATGTTACTAGAATGTTGGAGGTAAAGAGATAGGATGGAAATACCAGATATGCAGCATCAGGTCATGGGATATGACAGAAGTGCAACTATGTTTTCTCCTGATGGTCATATTTTGCAGGTAGAATATGCTGAAAAAACAGTCAAGTTAGGGGCAGCAAGTATTGGAATTAATTGTTCTGATGGAGTTGTAATAATCTCTGATAGGGGACAGAAGGACATCCTAATAATTGTAGATTCTACAGACAAGATAAATGAAATTGACAGCCATATAATGGCTTCGGCTGCAGGAATTTTAAGTGACGCCAGATTATTAATAAATCATATAAGAGTAACTGCTCAACAGCATAGAATTGTCTATGATTCTCCAATTGATGTAGAATCTATTATAAAAGAAGTTGGGGATATAAAACAACAGTACACTCAACATCCCGGAATAAGGCCCTTTGGAGTATCTTTAATGATTGCTGGATTAAGCGGAAAAGAAAACAAATTATACACCAGCGAAATTACTGGGAGTTATTTTGAATACAATGCGGCAGTAATAGGAGAAAATGACGAAAAAATTAAAGAGATTTTAAGAAAAGAATACAAAAAAGATATTAAAATTGAGGAAGCCATAAAACTTAGTCTAAAAATTTTCAAAAAAATTTTAGGAGACAGATTTAATATTAGTAGATTTGATGTAGGTTATATAAAAACTGATGAAGGAAAGCTAAAAAAATTGAAACGAGAGGAAATTGAGAGGTATGCTTAGGATGGTAGATTATAATGTTAGAGTAAATTTTAATGATCAGTATAGATTTTTGATGCGCACAAATAAAAGAGAAACTACCGATGAAATACTTGATAATATAAAAAAGGTTACAAAAGATTATGGAATCAGTAATTTTTCTTCATTAAAAGTTGAAGAGAATGGTAATGGCGAAAGCAGTCACAGTATATATTATATTGATTTGGGTCTTAGAGATAATTTTGCCGGACTTTTAGAGAAAATTCTTAATCTAGATTATGTTAAAAATGTAGGTATTGATAAAAAATGACAGACACAATAGTTAGATTAAGATCGGGCAAATTAACTTTTGAGACAGTTGTTGATTTAGAAAACACACTAAAATTAAAAAAAGGAGAAAAAGTAGATATGGCTAATGTTATAAGAGACAACGAAGTTTATTTAGACCAGAAAAAAGGAATGAGGGCTGGAAGTGCTGAATTAAAAAATGTTTTTGGAACAACAGAATTCCAAAAAATAGTAGAACAAATAATAAAAAAAGGCAATTTGGAGATTACTCAAGAATTTAGAGAGGAAGCATTAGAGACAAGAAAAAAACAAGTTATTGATTTTTTATCAAAAAACTCGGTTGATTCGAGAACAGGAAGATCTTTTACTTCAGATATACTGGAAAGGGCAATTAGAGAGGCGGGAATTAGAATAGAGAATCAACCAGTCGAGAGACAGATTAGTAGTATAGTTGAAAAATTAAGAGTAATAATTCCAATAAAAATAGAGACCAAAAAAATTAAAATTAAAATTCCGGCTTCATATGCTGGCAAAACATACGGATTGATTAAGGATTATAAAGAAAAAGAAGAGTGGCTTGCAAATGGCGATTTAGAGGTTTTTTTAAATATTCCTTCAGGATTACAGATGGAATTTTATGATAAATTAAATGCCATAACTCACGGAAGCACAGTTAGCGAGGAAATTAAATAATTTAAGTAAAATGGGATTAAAAATACATGTAAGGGAAGGAGAGTCATATTTTTTAATTGCCACTCAACCAGTAGATGTAGGAAGCTATATAAGAATAGAAATAGACACTATATATGATAATGATAATAAAAAGAGTTCAAGAGAGTTTATAGATGCTCCAGAAGAAATCCGTATATTAAGAGAAAAACATATTAAAAAAGATGGTGGAATAGAACAAACTATTAAAAAAATTAGGGAGAATTATCTTAAGGGGAAAATAAAATGCTAGTACTATCAAGACACAGGGATGAATCTATTATAATAAGAGATGACATTATTGTCACAGTAATTGATATTAGAGGAGATAAAGTTAGACTAGGCATTAATGCTCCTGTAAATATTCCAGTTCATAGGCAGGAAGTTTATGAACAGATATGTAGAGAAGCCACACAAAAATTTCAAACTTCTTTACAAAACGAAAGATATCAAGAGGCATATGATGTTATTTTAAACGGCTATTACAGACCGAATCGAGATGAGGCATCTAAATTAATAACTGGTTTAACTCAATCTGGCAAATTAGACGAAAAAATTAAAAGCAAATTGGAGGAATGTTTGAAGTAATTAAAATAAAGATATCAAAAATAATATTTTTTTATAGAAAAATTAACGAATTGTCAGCAAATTTTTTTAATACAGAAAAAAAGTAAACCACTGCCTTTAGGCAGCGGACATTGCTTCACAACGTCTTTTTTTCTGGCTCAGAAACTTTCAAACAAACCATCGCCTAAAGGCGATGGTAAAACGAAAAAAGTTTCTGATATTAATATAATTTGATAAAAATAATATCAATAAAAATGGAAAATGAAGAAAAAAAGGAAAGGAAATTGGTAGTTCCCGGAGAGATAATAGTATCTGGAGAGGACTATCTTCCAGGAGATTTCACTAGGAAAGATGGGAATGATGTTATTGCAAATAGATACGGGTTGGCCGAAATAAAAGGAAGAGTGATTAAAATGATACCTATTTCAGGAGTTTTTGAGCCTAGGAGAGGCAATAATGTAATAGGAAGAATAGATGATATAAATTTTAGTGGATGGTCTCTTGATATCGGCGGTCCCTACTCTGCTTTTTTACCACTATCAGAATGTCCAAGATTTATAAATAAAAATAATATTGAAGAATTTGCAACAGTTGGAGATGTCTTAGATCTTAAAATAGCTAGTGTTAAAAGAGGGGGAGTTGATTTAACATTAAAATCAAGGGGACTTGGAAAGCTAGAGGGAGGAAGAATAATAAAAATAAATCCTCATAAAGTTCCAAGAGTAATTGGTAAAGAGGGCAGCATGATAAACTTAATAAAAGATAAAACCAGAACAGAGATAAGTGTAGGGCAGAATGGTTATATATGGCTGAAGGGAGAGTTAGAGGGAGAGAGAAAAGCAGATGAGATAATAAACTTAATTGTCAACGAAGCCGCGTCGGATGGATTAACAGAAAAAGTTGAGAAGTTTTTGGAGAGATGATTTTAAAATAAAATGACATACACAAAAAGATCAGACGGAAGAAAGTTTGATGAATTGAGACCTGTTAGGGCCGAGGTAGGAATTATACCTAATGCTGATGGCAGTGCTTTATTTGCATTCGGAGAGACAGTAGCGATTGCGTCAGTTTATGGCCCAAAGCCCCTACATCCAGCCCATTTGCAGAAACCAGATAGGGGTATTATTAGATGTGAATATACTATGCTGCCTTTTTCAGTTTCAGAAAGAGCTAGGCCGGGACCGAATAGGAGAAGCAAGGAGATTAGTATGATTACAGGAAACGCTCTATCAAGCGTAGTTGATTTAACTAGATTTCCAGGAACAGTAATAGATATACAAGTCATGATTTTACAAGCAAATGCTTCGACAAGATGTGCCGGGATAAACGCGGCAATTATGGCTCTAGCTCATGCTGGAGTTGTTATGAAAGAGATGGTTTCAAGTGTTTCTATAGGGAAAATTGATGATAAAATCGTAGTCGATGTTACAAAAGAGGAGGAAGATCATGAAGAGGGGGAAGGAGCAACGGATATTCCTTTTACTCTTACTTCTAATACTAAGGAGATAGTTCATCTTCAGCTAGACGGTAATATTCCTCTGAAAAGATTTAAAGAGGCATTTAATGCTGCAAAAAAATCGTGTGAAAAAATTTGGGACTATCAAAAAAGAGCATTGAAAGGAGAAAAGATAGATGAAAATAAATGAAAATGAGAAAAACCCTCATGCCCTATCATCAACTAAAGTTGGTTGTTTGTTAGGTTTTTGGGATACAAGAAAATTCATTCAGAAGAATTTTCTGCACAGAAAATCCGGGGGATTTTCTCGTAATCCAAAATTGAAAACTGTATATGCTACTATATAATAAATTATCTAGTTTTCAATTTATGGACATGAGAAATTTAATGATGAAAATATTAGATAAAAATGGTAAGGAAATGCATTTTATAAAAAGATTAGTTAATTCACATAATCTAATGATTGAGGTAAGAGTTTAAGATGGAAATTACAAATATAAATAAAAAAAGAATAATAGAACTTTTTAAATTAGGAGATAGGCTAGATAGAAGAAAGTTGACAGATTTTAGAGAGATTTATGTAGAGAGTGGCATATCTAACAAAGCAGAGGGCAGTGTTAGAGTGAAAATAGGACTGACAGAGGTTATAGTTGGAGTTAAAATGGAAACTCAGGAGCCATATCCAGATCATTCTGATGAGGGCACGATGATGGTTTCAATGGAGTTCAGTCCTGCCGCTGGAGAGAGATATGAAATGGGCCCGCCTAAAATTGATGCAATTGAGATTGCTAGAGTTGTTGATAGAGGGATAAGGGAGAGTAAATTTGTTGATTGGAAAAAGCTATGCATAAAAGAGGGAGAAAAAGTATGGTCTGTTCTAATAGATATTTACTGTATAAATGATGATGGAAATGTTTTGGATGCAAGTGCTTTAGGAGCGGTAACTGCCTTAAAAATTGCTAGAATGCCAGTTTACGATAAGAAAAATGAAGTTGTTAAATTTGGAGAATTGAGTGATGAACCATTGCCGCTGACAGATAGTATTCCGTTAACTATAACATTTTACAAGGCTGGAAAAGAATTAATAATCGATCCAAATAGGGAGGAAGAAGATTCTAGCGAATCAAGATTAACTCTTGCAATATCTCAACCAAAAAAAGAAAAAATTATTAATGCAATGCAAAAAGGAAATATTATCTCACTAACTGCAGACGATTTAGATAAAATAATTGAATTAAGCGAAAGTATTCATACTAAATTATTCACAAAATTTCAAAAATTAGCGGAGAGTTGAAGTAAATGAATATTGAAATTGATTTAAATAAAAAATATACTAAATATGAAATTGCAAGAATTCTTGGGGCTAGAAGCCTGCAGTTAGCTATGGACGCACCGATATTACTTAAAATAAATGATGAACAATTAGAAGAACTTAATTATGATGTTTTAAAAATTGCTGAAAAAGAACTAAAAGCAGGTGTTTTGCCGATTACTGTTAAAAGGCCCTTTCCAAGAAAATCTGAAAAAGAAATTAAAAAACTATCTGAAAAAGAAATTATGGAAAAGATTGAGGAAAAAACAAAAAAACAGGAAGAAAAAATCGAGAAAATAAGTGAAAAGATAGAAAAAATAGAGGAAAAAGAGGAAAAAGAAATTGCAGAAGATGGGGAGATTATGGAGATTGCTAATCCTGAAGATGAAGAAACGCAAGAGGATACAGAAGAAGAGGGGATTTGAATCTAAAATATTTATTGTTAATATTGGACATGATAGATTAAAACAAGATAAAATAACACTTGCTCTTCTTGCCGGGAATAGTAAATAATAGATAAGTAAGA
>CAYJSY010000033.1:0-6923 GCA_964372925.1 Candidatus Woesearchaeota archaeon | reverse complement strand
CAAAATTACATTTTGAAGTTTTAGGCGATGGTAAAACGAAAAAAGTTTCTGATATTTTACATAAGCTATTTTTGATAGCTAATAGGAAGACGATTTTGTAAATATAGAGCATAGATGATTTTTGCAAGGATATTATAGTTACTTTATAAAAGTATCGAAAGGTTTATAAATAAACATCTAAAAATTGGGGTAAAAATTTCTGATTTTTGTCAAAAAGATTTAAAAAGCCGTTAAACTAGTTAATAAAATGGCTATAAAAAAAATTCCAGAAGAATGTGGAATTTATATTATTTCTATCATAGCTATTATTTAGGCGAGTTTTTCTTGCCAGTCATATTAATCTAAATAATTATAACTATCAAAATGGATATAGAAAAAGCAATAAAAACCGAAGAAGAAAATGAAATTGTTAAAGAGGCTTTAAATTTTGCTGGATTAGTCGACATTAGAAAGTATAGGGAAGCCAGGAATTACTATAGCTCTCTAAATGAAGATACAAAAAAGTACATTCAAAGAGATGAAAATTATAAGTGGAAGTTAAAAACCCTAAGCTTTGGCTCCTTATAACAGCATTTAAAAATATGCTTTCATAAATAAGAATATGCTAGATTTTGAAAAATCAGAATTAGATATTTTGACTTTTTGGGGAAAAAACAAAATTTTTGAAAAGAGAATAAAAAAGAATAGGGGGAATAAAAGGTGGAGTTTTTTAGATGGCCCGATAACTGCCAACAATTCAATGGGAGTACATCATGCGTGGGGTAGGACTTATAAAGATTTGTTTCAGAGATTTAAATCAATGAATGGGTATGAATTAAGATATCAAAATGGATTTGATTGTCAGGGATTGTGGGTAGAGAGGGAGGAAGAAAAAGACCTTGGATTAAAAAATAAGAAAGATATAGAAAAATTTGGAATTCTTAATTTTGTTGAATCCTGCAAAAAAAGAGTAGAAAAATTTTCAAAGAAACAGACAGAACAGAGCATAAGATTAGGGTACTGGATGGATTGGAAAACTAGTTATTATACAATGTCTAATACAAACCAGCTGCATAACTGGTTTTTAATAAAAAATTACTTTAATAAAGGATGGTTGTACAAAGGCAAAGACTCTGTTCCTTGGTGTTGGAGATGCGGAACTGCAAGTTCAAAACACGATATTGCAACAGAGGGGTATAAAGAGGTAATGCACAAATCTTTGTTTATGCAGTTTCCTATAAAAAATAAAGAGGAATATTTTTTGATATTTACAACAACGCCGTGGACTGTTCCGGCAAATGTAGCAATAGCAGTAAATGAAAATCTAGATTACGCTAAAGTTGAAAACAATGGGACTAAATACTGGATAGCAAAATCTAGATTGGAAGAACTAGATGGCAATTACAAAATTTTAGAGATTAAAAATGGCAAAGAGCTTGAGGGTATTGAATATATAATGCCCTACTCTGATTTAGAAAGTAAGGATTATCATAAAGTTGTTTTATGGGATTTGGCTTCTGCAGAGGAAGGAACTGGAATTGTCCACATTGCTCCAGGATGCGGTGCAGAAGATTTTGATTTAGGAACCAAACTTAATCTTCCAAAAATTTCTCCACTAGATGAATTTGGTGTTTATAAGGAAGGCTTTAAAAAATTTAGTTTTAATAAATATTCTGAAGTTAACGAACTTGTTTTAAAAGACCTTGATGAAAGAAAATTTGTCTACAAAATTGAAAATATAAAACATAGATATCCTCACTGCTGGAGATGCGGAGAGGAATTAGTATTCAGACTAGTTGATGAATGGTATCTAAAATGCAAAGAGATTAGAAATAAATTAATTAAAGAAAATAGAAAAGTAAATTGGTACCCTGAATATGGAAAAGAGAGGCAGGAAGAGTGGTTTAAAAATATGGGTGATTGGTTAATTTCTAGAAAAAGATATTGGGGTTTGCCATTGCCTATCTGGGAGTGTAAATGTGGCTGGTACGATGTCATTGGAAGTTTAAAGGAATTAAAGGAGAAAGCAGTTAACAAAGAAAAAGTAGATGACATTGAGATTCATAGGCCCTGGATAGATGAAATTAAAATTAGATGCAAAAAATGTAATAATGAAGTTTATAGAATTAGCGATGTTGGAGATGCCTGGCTTGATGCAGGAATTGTTCCTTTTTCAACTCTAGACTATCTGGAAAATAAAAAATACTGGAAAAAATGGTTTCCTGCAGATTTAATAAGTGAAAGCATACCGGGACAGTTTAGAGGATGGTTTAATGCCTTATTTTGGGCAAGTGTAGCTTTAACTGGAAAGGCTCCATTTAAATCTCTTTATGGATATGAGACTTTAAAGGATGAACATGGCAGAGAAATGCATAAAAGCAGTGGAAATGCAATCTGGTTTGACGATGCTGTTGAAAAGGTTGGCGCGGATAATTTAAGGCTATTATATTGCTTGCAAGACCCCTCTCTAGAACTAAAATTTGGATTTAATGTTTTGAAAGAGCCAAGAAACAGTCTTAATATTTTTTATAATATAAGCAACTTGGTTCAAAATGCTAGAGAATCAAAAATAGATAGAGTAGAAGATGCATGGATTTTAAGCAGATGTAACAATCTAATAAAAAAGGTTACAGAAGAATTTGAGGCGCTTCACCCTCATTTAGCTACAAGAAGCCTACAGGATTTTTGGTCAAATGATTTAAGCAGAAAATATATACAATTTGTCAGAGAGAGATTAAATAATAATGATAAAGCCGCGATTTATACATTAAAAGAAGTTTATATAAGACTATTAAAATTATGCGCTCCGATTGTTCCATTTATAACTGAAAATATTTGGCTGAATTTAAGAAAAAAGAAGATTGTAAAAGAGGAGAGTGTTCATTTATCTGATTGGCCTAAATTTAATAATAAAATTATAGATAATAAATTAGAACAGAAAATGACAGTTGTATTTGAAATTATAGAAAGAGGATTAGCAGAAAGAGATAAAGAAAAAATTGGTTTAAAATGGCCGCTAGTTAAAGCTATTGTCAGCATAAATAAAAAAATTGATAAAGATTTATTAGAAATAATAAAAAATCAGCTGAATGTTAAAAAAATTGAGTTAAAAAAATCAGAAGAATTTAAAGTAATATTAGATAAACAATTAACTTACGAGCTGGAATCAGAGGGATATTCAAGAGAAATTTCAAGAAAGATTCAGGAATCAAGAAAAAAGGCCGGTTTAATTAAAAGTGATAAGATAAAACTTTGTATAATTGCTGAACCAATAAAAAATTTATTAGAAACACAAAAAAAATTTATTAAAGACAGAGTTAATTCCAGAGAGATATTATTTGAAAAAAAAGAGGATTATCAGCATGAATTTAAGGAGGAGATAAAGGGCAAAGAAATAAAAATTTTTTTTAGCAAAGTGTAAAAAAGTTTAACTTTTAAGAAAGTTTTTAGTAAAGCTCCTATAAATTTAAAAGTCAATGAATCACTTTTTTTAATTTGTCTATAACATTTAGTGTTTTAATACAGAAAAAAAGTAAACCACTGCCTTTAGGCAGTGGACGTTGCTTCGCAACGTCTTTTTTTCTGGCTCAGAAACTTTCAAACAAACCATCGCCCTCAGAAATTTCTGATCCTTCAAAATTACATTTTGAAGTTTTAGGCGATGGTAAAACACAGGAAATTTTTGATAATAAATTTATCTAGGGCTTATATTTATATTCAATCGCGATTCTTAATAGTCGATCACTCATTTTATTGCAACGACCCCCATCTTTTATTTTTATTTGTAAAGATTTTAGAAGTATCAAAATCTAGAAGCATTACTTTTGTAAATCCACTTAGAAACAAATGCAATTTTAACTCGTTTGGTTCCCACATATTTAAAATATGCTTATCTCTACCAGTTTTGATTTTTCCTTTATCTAAGGCGAACACAAGAGCATCATGAATAATTAATTTATATTTTTAGTGATCTTATTATACTTCATAAACTATATTTCATAAATAGTATATAAGCAAAAAAGATTTTTTATCGACGATTATTCAAGATATAATTTTAAAACTATTATTAGTAGAACGAAAAGGTTTAAATACTACTTATAAATTATAAAAGGATGAAAGAGGTAAAAATATGATACTAAAAGATGAGCTTTTAAATGGGCTGAGGAAAATTTTTGATTTAAATTTGTATGAAGTTAAAGTTTGGACCGCTTTATTATCTAGAGGGGTTAGCACTGCCGGGGAGTTGAGTAATATTTCTGATGTTCCTAGAAGCAGGACATATGATATCTTGGAAACTTTGGAGAAAAAAGGATTTATAGTAATGAAATTAGGCAAGCCAATTAAATTTATCGCGCTTAAACCTGAAGAGGTTATTGAAAGAGTAAAGAAAAATCTTATAGTTGATGCAAATGAAAAAAGCAAGAGACTAGGAAAATTAAAAGATGAAGAAATATTAAAAGAATTAAATAATTTGTTTAATGGAGGAGTTAAATTCATTGAGCCATCTGATCTTGTTGGAAGCGTTAAAGGAAGGCAAAACCTATACAATCATTTAGACATGATGATTAGAGAAGCAGAAAAATCAATAACTATAGTGACAACTGCTCCTGGGTTAAACAGAAAAATGGAAGCATTAATGCCTAGTTTAGAAAAAGCTAAAAAAAGAGGAGTTAAAATAAGAATTGCCGCTCCAATAGATAATAATAATAAAGATGTTGCTAAAGAGCTATCAAAGGTTGGAGAGGTTAGAAATTCTAAATTGAGAGCAAGATTTGCAATAGTAGACTCTCAGCAGTTGTTATTTATGGTTCTAGATGATGATAAAATCCATCCAACTTATGATGTTGCAGTATGGTTAAGCACAGATTTTTTTGCAGCTGCAATGGAGCAGTTATTTGAGGAAGCGTGGAAAGGTTTTCATAAGGCTTGATTTTTTAATTAATAATTATAGGGATTATAACTAAAACGGACCACTAGGATTATAATGACAAATAAGTTATTGTCAGAAAGATTTTTTCAAATTTTCTATATATTTCTCTTTGAGAAATAAATCTTTTCTATATTTTATACAGAAAACAAAATGGTATTTTATTTTGAAAACTTTATGAGCAGATTTAGATAATTCATCCTATTCCATAGAAAATTTTTTTTGTGTTTAATAGTTATTTTGCCTAATCCTAAAATAAGACCTTAGGGTATAACTATTAAATCAGAAATATAAAAAATCAAAAAAACCCTGCTGTCTTACCATCAACTAAAGTTGATTGTTTGTTGGGTTTTTGGGATACAGAAAATCCAGGAGATTTTATTGTGATACAAAATTGAAACAAGTAAATTTAAAGAAACCACCTACTAAAGTATATGGTTTCAATTTATGGACATCAAAAAACTATTTGATAACTGTATGATTAAGGGCTTTTAGCGCAATATTATTAATTCCCTCTATAATATAATCGCTTTCTAGTGCAAAACCAATGCTCTCCCCTCCCTGAACCTTAAAATTATTTATCCCAATTACCTTTCCTTTTGTATTTATTAGAGGTCCTCCAGAATTTCCAGGATTTAGGGCTGCGTCTGTCTGTATGTATGCAGGAAGGTTATTTTCACCAACTCTGCCCTTGCCAGAAACAATGCCCTCTGAAACAGAAAAACTCAATCCTAGAGGATTTCCAATAGCGATAACCTTCTCTCCTATATCAACATTATCAGCTGTTTCAAATTCAAGAGGCTGATAACTTCCCTGAATTTTCAGTAAAGCAAGATCTAAATTAGTATCATACCCCACTAATATTAACTTCTTTGCCTCTCTATCTGAAGTTATTGCATTTGCAGCACTTGCACCAGCTATAACATGCGCATTTGTTACAATAAATCCATTATCACTAATCATAAAACCCGTTCCTTGAGAGACGTCGGTTTTTATAGTAACGACTGATTTAATGACTTCTTTAATTATTCCAGAAAAATCAGCACTTGACTGAGCTTGAATTGTACCTATCTTTTTTTCAAGAGATTTTTGTAAGTCCAGTAAATTTTTACTAATCTCGTTTATATTGCTCTGAGTTTCTGCTCGGCCAGTATCCATTTTTTTATTTATATCTGCCTGATAAAAATCTAGCGCCTTATTTGTTTCCAATATCTTATTCCATATAATAATTGTAAATATTAAATGTAAAAAAATCAGTAGAACCATCAACAATATTAAATGAGTTAGATACCTATGAATAAACGTGGGGCTTCGTGATTTTAGATAGTCCATATTCTTTAATATAATTTTTGGTTTATATATTTTAGGTTTAATAAAAATAAGACAGATTAAGACAACAATGCCCCAAAATAAAAAGATTTATAAATATGTTAGATAATATAAAATTATAAAACGAGGTTTGAAAATGTCTGAACAAGACGAATTTGAACAAGATTTAGAAGAATTAGGTTTAGATTTGGAAGAAGAATAATTTTTTGTTTTTTTCCTTTTTATTTAAGTTAGATATAACTATCTAAAAATTTTGATTAAGATGATTTTTGAAATAACTAATTATGAAAATGCTTAAGTACACTTTCAAATAGAGAGTAGCTTTTTTGTTACACTTAAAATTATGGAGTATAAATTATTAATTTAATTCTTGATATCAAAAACTTCTTGTACTTTACCTAGCCTAAAACTTCAAAATGTAATTTTGAAGGATTAGAAATTTCTGAGGGCGTAGGTTTGTTTGAAGTTTTTGAGACAGGAAAAAAGACGTCGCGAAGCAACGTCCACTGCCTAAAGGCAGTGGTTTACTTTTTTTCTGTATTAATAACTCGATTAGTAAGTTGTTTAAGATTTAGAAGGCAGACTGACAAAAAATTTAGTGCGGAATTTAGCTAATCACCAATTTTTCTAATAGTTAACTACACTAAACCATAATACTTCCTTTTAATAAGTTAGTGGCTCCATTTTT
>CAYJSY010000032.1:0-7344 GCA_964372925.1 Candidatus Woesearchaeota archaeon | reverse complement strand
GAGGACGTCGCAATGAAGGCGACATCTTTTTTCCTGTCTCAAAAACTTCAAACAAACCTACGCCCTCAGAAATTTCTAATTTCTGACCCTTCAAAATTACATTTTGAAGTTTTAGGTGTAGGTAAAACGAAAAAAGTTTCTGATATTACTTTAAATTATAAATTTTTAATTTTTGTAAGTTATTTATAAAAGGTAAGATATAAAAACTTTCTAATTTTAATTCTTTAGAATTTTAAGGGGGCATAGTTCAATGTTAGAACGCGAGCCTCCAGAGCTTGAGACGGGGGTTAGATTCCCCCTGTCCCCATCGCTTATCTTTTATGTCCATAAATTGAAAACTAGATAATTTATTATCTAGTATATACAGTTTTCAATTTTGGACCACAAGAAAATGTGCTACACTTTCTGTGCAGGAAATTCATTCAGAAGAATTTTCTGTATCCAAAAAACCCAACAAACAACCAATTTTAGTAGTAAGACAAAGGGTTTTTCTGATCTTTACCCGTCTAACTAAAAATTTTTAGAAAAAACCTTCTTTTTAAGCAGAAATATTATCGGTTTACTAATTTAATTTTTCTCTTGATATAAAATAAAAAAATTATCCCTATTATTATCTAGTTGATCTATTATTTATTTAAAAAAACTCCAAAACAAAACAAAAAATCCTAAAATTATATTATAAATTCCAAACAAATAAAATTTATCGCTGTTTAATATTTTAATAGCTGTTTTAATCATAAAAAGACTGACTAAAAAAGTTACAATTAAGCTGACTAATAAAATGCTATAATCTATATTAGACGATATGGATTGTAATGAATTAAATTTAAGTAAAAAAGCTCCTAAAACAAGTGGTATAGACAAAAGAAAAGAAAATTTTATAGCCTCTTGCTTATTCAATCCCCTAAATAAAGCAGAGCTTATGGTTGAACCACTTCTTGAAACGCCCGGCAGTATCGCAAGGGCCTGAAATAATCCAATAAAAACAGAATCGGCAAAATTTAAATTATCTTTCCTTTCTTGAGTAAATTTTGTTAAATAAACTATAATCCCGGAAAAAATAAAAAAAAATCCTAGATAAAACATATTAGGTAGGTCATATTTTCTAAAAAAAAATCCTAAAATTGCCGCAGGAATTAGCGCAATAAACAGATAAAAAATATATTTTAGACTTTTTTCATCTAATTTTAGAAGTTCTTTTATCTCTTTTCTGAAAACTATTAGCAAAGCCAGACTGCTACCAAGATGCAAAAAGAGGTCATAAGACAAATCCTGAAAACCAAAAATATTATGAATTAGAAATAGATGCCCAGAACTACTTATTGGGAGCCACTCAGTTATTCCCTGAACTATGCTTAATATTAGTGCCTGAATTAGCGAAACCATATAAACTCAATATTTATAAATTAACTATTCTTAATAAATTATATGGTAAAGGAAATGCAAAAAGGGGCCAAAAAACTTTCTAGAGAAGAGATTGATAGCGCTTTAGTAGATAATTTTATTAAATTACAGAGAGTTTTGACAAATTTATCAGTTAAATTTGAGGAACTTTCTAACAATATATCAAGACTTTTAGAATTGTTTGAGATTTCAGCAAAGAGTTTGGTAGATAAGGGCGTCAAAACCGGTGAAGTTGACCAGGAATTTTTAAAAAAACTTGACTCCCTACTTGAACAAAATAAACTTATTTCTAAAGGCATTATGTTAATGGAAGAGAAGGTAAGAAATAGGCCTACTTTTAGAAATGAGGCTGGATTAGATCATAAGAACTTCCAAAACGTCCATAGAAATTTTTCAGAATAAACATTTTAATATGTCACTAAAGCAGTTAGACGATTTAAAAAGAATTTTATTTCTTAATTATTTTGTTTTACAACTAATTATAGAATCCACAAAAGATGAAAAAATAAAAAAATTAATAGAAATAGAAAAAATTAAGAAAAAGTTAAATTTAGAAAAAGTAGAAAATAAAAAAATTGATGAGATAAGACCTGAAAAAAATATAACGCCGAGGCAGATTATCAAACCAATTGTTAAACCGACTATTAAAACTATTATTAAGCCGAAAGTATTACCTATGATTCAGTCTAAAGCTATAACTCCTCAACCAGTTATTATTCCACAAACTAGAGAGATAGAGCAAAGATTAGTTCAAGAAAGTATTGTAAATGGGATTGAAAAAATAGAGTCTTTAATTAGAGACCAAAATATACAGAGTATAGAGTGTCCTGGACAAGGAAAAAATCTGCTTGTTATGTTCCGTAATAAGATTAATATAACAAAAATAACTTTAACCGAAGAGGACATAAAAAAAATAGTAGAATATTTTTCAAATAATGCTAAGATACCGGTAATTGGAGGAGTATTAAAGGCGGCGGTAGGATTATTAGTCATTTCTGCAGTTGTTTCAGAATATTCTGGTTCTAAATTTATAATAAATAAAAAAAGCCCTTATGAAATAATTAATGTCTAAAAGGAGGGAGAAGTTATGTCCATAAATTGAAAACTAGATAATTTATTATCTAGTATATACAGTTTTCAATTTTGGACCACAAGAAAATGTGCTACATTTTCTGTGCAGGAAATTCATTCATAAGAATTTTCTGTATCCCAAAAAACCAACAAACAACCAACTAAAGTTGGTGATAAGACAGGAGAGTTTTTCTGATACCGAAAAAAAATAAACCACTGCTTTTAAGCAGTGGACGTTGCTTCGCAACGCCTTTTTTTCTGGCTCAAAAATTTCAAACAAACCATCGCCCTCAGAAATTTCTAATTTCTGATCCTTCAAAATTACATTTTGAAGTTTTAGGCGATGGTAAAACGCAGGAAATTTTTGATTTTATTAATAGTATTTTTTGTAAATAATAGTAAATGAAATTAATTTATGCTGGTATAACTAAAAGCTTATTTTAAAAAATCCTAATAAATATTTATAAATTGCATTATTTATTTCATTTACCCTGTATTGGATAATATATTTAAATCAAAATGTTTTAAAATAGATAATGGCTGATTAAAAAATGCTAAATAACTTGATAACAGAGTCTAAAATTGATAGATACTACAATATTACAAAGAGGGCTCTTGAAATTGCAAAAAAATCTGTTAGAAAGAAAAATACAAAAAAGGCTCAAGAGTTAATTTATATGACCTCTTGTTACCTTAGCGATTCAAAATATTTTAAAGAAAAAGGAGATTTTGTTAACTCTTTTGCTTGTATAAATTATGCTCACGGTTGGTTGGATTCTGGAGCAAGACTTAAAATTTTTAATGTAAAAGATAATAGATTATTTACAATTTAACTATGAACTGATAAAAAAATATTTTTGATAATATAACCCCATAGCTCGCTATAAAATCCGTCCATCTGGCTGTCTTCTTTTGGAATTCTTTTTAATCTGCAATGAACTTCGATTCCATCGCAATTAAATTCTATTTTCTGATTTGATAGATATGCTGATTCTTCTAAACGCCTATTACTAATTTTAAGTTCGTTAACCTTTTTTTCTAAACCCTCTTTTTTTTCTGGAATTTCTGCTTTTAGATTAAAACACAGTCCTCCGCCTTTTGGATTTAATATACTGCCCCTATAACTAAATATTATGTTATACCTAACTTTCAGATAAGTCATACTATAACCCTCATGATTAATAACCGGGGATATATTGTAGTTACATGGGGGAAATTTTGAATTAAAGAAAGTAGAGGCGCCCCTTAATAATTTTGAAATTAGTTTATCATCTTTACTATCTAATGAATAAGTATCCATATAAATTCCTAAAAACGCACATATTAAAAACTATTATCGTGTTATAGAAGATATATTAAAAGCAATGTTTAAATAAAAGGAATTACTTAAATTTTAAAGGGTTTTAAAATATGATCGTTGTAATAAGTCTGGGCGGGAGTTTGATTATTCCTGAAAAGGTTAATGAAAAGTTTTTAGAAGATTTTAAAAAAGTTATACTAAAAAATACTAAAAAATACAGATTCGTAATTGTTTGCGGCGGAGGAAAAACAGCTAGAAATTATATAAAAGGACTGGAAGAACAAAAAATAAAGAATAAAGAGTATTTGCAAAGTTTATTAGGAGTATCTGCAACAAGATTAAATGCTAGATTTATGACTTATTTTTTTGGAGACGATGCAAATAAAGGCATTCCTCACGAGATAAAAGATGTTGAAAATTTATTAAAGAAAAATAGAATTGTTTTTTGTGGTGCTTTAAGATATGCAAAAAATCAGACTTCTGATTCAACTGCAGCAAAACTAGCCAATTACTTTAACTGCGATTTTATAAATTTGACAGATGTTAATGGACTATATGATAAAAACCCTAAAAGGTTTAAAAATGCGAGGTTTATTCCAGAAATATCACATAAAAATTTTTTAAAAATGTCTGAAAAGATAAAATTTGAGCCTGGACAGCATTTCGTATTAGACCAAACAGCAGCAAAAATAATAAAAAAACATAATGTTAAAACATTTATTATCGGTCCTAATTCTGATAATTTAGATAATGTTTTAAATGGAAAGCATTTTATTGGAAGCGTTATTTATTAGTGAAAAAAGTTTAGCCAGTGGCCTTTCTGCATTAGCAACTAAATTTTGTTTTAAAAAACCCTAAGTTAAGAAAATTTTTGATCCAGTATCAACTAAAATAGCTAAAACCATTAAAACAAAGCTGTGTTTTAAACCGGGTCTAATTTTTCCCTCTGATAATTTTCCTACAACCAGGCCTGTAAAAAAACCCTGAACAACAAGAAACCAAAAAAATGGCCTAGAAAGTTCTTCAAGACTAGCAACTTTACCGCTTGTTCCAAATATCTGCCCAATCTCTCCAGAAACATCTGTTGAACTATCAATAACAGACTCTCCTAGACCAGAAACTATTGGAAGAATTTTAAATTCTAAAACAACAACTATTACAATAAAAATCATAAATATAATATAACCCTGAACAACAAGGGAGTATATTGCAGCTCTTCTTTCTTTCTTTAGTCTTTCTATCTGGGATACAGATTTTATAACTGCATCTAAAACTTCTTGTATGTCACCGCCCGCTTTTTCAGACTCGCTGATTATGCTTATTGCTCTTGATATTGTGCTACTTCCAGCGTCTCTGGAAAAATTTTCAAATGCTGTTTGCAAGGGAATTCCAAGTGATATCTGATTAGCTAATTTTTGAACATAGGGATTTAATGCTCCATAATCTTTAGATTTTATGTTGAAAATGGCCTTGCTTATAGGCGTGCCGGTTTTAACATTATCAACCAAATTTCTAGAAAACTCCAGGAACATTGTCTCCTTTTCAATTGTTTTATTGGCTTCTAAAACCAAAAATAAAAAAAATGGAAGTCCGGATATTATAAAAGATAGGCCTAATATAAAATAAAACAAAGGTTCGTTATTAAAGATGAATATAAAATCAAGAACAACGATTACCAGTGCTATCAAAATTCCAATTATCTGAGTCTTATTTATTTCAAAATTAAATATTTTCGATGGCTTTTTTAAATTGGGGGCTGTTTCCATTTTAGGTACAATAAAAATAGGATATTTATTAGTATTAAAATTAGGATTAATAAAAAACTTAGTGAGTTAGTAGACATTCCAAAAATATTTCCTAAAAGTCCGGTGCTGCCCATTATAACAAAAATCATAAGAAATATCATTGGAGCTGCAATAGCGACGCTTATATAAATATCCATAAAAGTTTCTGCCATTTTGGTATATTTTTCTCTTTCAAGCCTATATTCAAAAAGCATATCTTCTGCCCTTTTATTCAAAAATTGATGAATTTCGCTTCCAGAAGTTATTGTAACCGCCAATCCATTTAAAAGGTCTCTTAATTTGGAGGATGAGGAAGAGGACGCTGTTTTTCTCAGTGCACTGACAATATCCTCTCCATGAAAGTTAATAAGATTCATTAATTTTCTGAATTCTATATTTGTATATTCATAATCCTTACCTTTTATAATAATATTAAAGATGCTTACTGGCTCTACCCCAGAACTTGCTATAGCTGACATATGTATAGTAACAAACGGCAATTCCTGATTTATTTTATAAGCAATGTTTTTTGATTCTGCCAGCGGATAAAAATAAATGAATAATCCGGTTGTTATCGGAAAAATAAAAACAATCCAGATAAATTTAAAAAGATTAATCAAAATTCCCTTGGATAGAGTAATAAATGGATAGCTTATACTCACATCAAAAAATAATAGAAAAATTAGTAATATTATGCTGAAAATTAGTGATAGCAGAGAGGAAAAAAAGAGCATTGAAACATATGTCCCAAGAATAAAAGGAGAGTTTATTTTCCTTAAATTTCTATTTAAATTTTTAAAATAGCCTTTAGACGTCAGTGAATAAGATAAGCTTCTAAAGAAGTAGTTGGATATTTTTGCGTATCGATTTGCTTTTTCTACAGTCGCTTGGGACTCTATAATATATTTTTTCTTTAATTCTTTTATAGAAGACATGCCAGTACTCAAATTTTCTAAAAATTTTCTTTTATCTTCCTCATTGATAAAAACAGAAACTTTATTATTATCTTGATTATAACTTATCTTAGTTAGTTTTTTTTCAGGTTCTCTTGTTTTTGAAATAGATGGATAGAGTCTTATTCTATCAATTATGCTTGGGATAGAATTATTTAATATTTTTAACTGAATCTTTAATGCAGATAGGGAGTCTTCCAACAATTTTATCTCTCTTTTATCAAAATTAGCTGAAAAAGTTTTCATTTTTTCCATCTGAATAGAAAAATTATAAAGCTCTCTAACAATCCCTTTAATATGTTCTAAATTATCTTTAATTTCTGTCATTTTAATGTTTATTTTAATATCTCTTCAATATTTTTTTGATAATCTAAAATTTCTTTTTTTGATTCATTAAATTTTTCTGCATCTTTTTTATTATAAGCCAGTTCTAATTTTTCTACTGCTTTTTCTAAACTGTTTATAAGTTGAGATAATAATTCTAAATTTTGCAGACCCAGCATTTTAAACCTCTTTTTTTAATTATTATAGTAAACGACTTTAGTTTTTTTACATTTCGTCAAACAAAAAACATTTTCAAATTTTTTATAAGATAGTAAAATGCTTTTTGTTTGCGTTGACTATTTAGGGAAAGATTTACGTCTTTCACCATAGATGTAAATAATTAAAGTTTATTAAGGTTTCTGGGATAATTTAATTGCTTTTTCTGAAAATAAAAGAACATTTCACTAATAAATTAAAAAACACCGAGTAATCTAATCTAGATAATTCATAATCAGCTATGTTAACTACATACACAATTAAATGGATGTATCTTTAATTTATCTTTAAT
>CAYJSY010000031.1:0-7745 GCA_964372925.1 Candidatus Woesearchaeota archaeon | reverse complement strand
GAACATTACTTTAGCCTCTTACTACACAAAATTGTTACCACTTATTAGTTTATATGAACCGAAAGGTTTATAAACCTCACCTTACTTAAAATATTAATAAAAATAGAAGATAGATTTTTATTTTTAGAACTAGAGGAGAACAAAACATGACAGCATATGACGATTTAAAAAAAGCATTAGGAAGCTACTATCAAGCTAGTCAAGTCTATGATAAAGTATCTCATTTTTCAGAGGCAAGACAAACAGCCTCTCAGTTTGCTCGTGATGAAGGTGATGAAACAATCGCCCAAACTATTCTAGACCCAAGAACTCCTATTGAGACTGCTATTCAGGGAGTAGGTATTGGATTAGGAACTGCAAAATCAAAACTAGAAGATATAGTTGAAAAAAGATTCGATGATATTTTAAAAGACGAAAATGTAAAAAGTGAAAGATTAGAAGCCTCTTTATTATCCTTCAACCCAAAAAAAGGAATTGATAAAAAATACGAAAAATTTGCAGACGCTCATAAAGTCTATAGAAATATTGTTTTATATGAACATAGAGACAGAGAAAATGCTCAAAATATTGGAGAAGCTATCTCAACAATGTCAAAAGACATTGTTTCACATTATGAAGAAAAATATAAAGAAAAAAGTTCAGACAGCGAGGAAGTAAAAAAACAAAAAAACATAATAAAAAATTTCTTTTTAGCTTTTTATTTTGATAGAGAGGGAAAGCCCGCAGAAGATGGCAGAATTTTAGTCATAAAATACGCAGAAATTAATAATGATAAGATAAAAAAATTCTCAGAAGAAATAAAAAATAGAGGATACATAACTGATTATATAAAAGAAGCACTGCCGGAAGACAAGGAAACAAGAATTAGATTTTTAAGTTCTTTAATTAGTTAAACTTCAGGAATAGATTTATATTTTTCTAAGAAATTTTATTTTAATTCAAAACCAATAATATATTCCTCTTTCAAATCGGAATCCAAAAATATTTTCTTTACTCTCCAAGGTTTATCCTGTATTATTTTAAAAACAGGATTATTCTTATACACAAATCTGAAAGATTTTTCTAGAACTTTACCCTGTCCAATAACATCATTTCCATAAATAGAATAAAGTTTTCCATTTGAAATATCTGATCTGGCCTCACAAAATAATTTTACACAAGCTTTAAATATAAAAACAAGGTTCCTATATAATGAAAATAGAAAGAGGGCCTATGAATTTTTTTGTTGAGAAGGCTATTACTAAATTAAATAATTCTGATAAAAATTCTACTAGTAATAAAACAACAAATTTTTCTTTTACTGACAAACTTAACACCAAAAAATCTATTCCTGCACTTAAAGAGGAGGATTGCATAAAATGGTTTTCTGAATTGCATAATAAAGATGTAGCAATAGCAGGGGGCAAGGGGGCCAGTTTAGGCGAGATGTTTAACAATAAATTCCCCGTTCCTAACGGATATGTAATAACCGCCCAGGCTTATGATTTTTTTATAAAAAAAAATGGTCTAGACGAGTTGATTAATGATATAATTAAAAATACTGATGTAGATGATACTGAAAAGTTAAATTCAGCATCAAAAAAAATTAGGGAGATTATAGAAAAAGAGCAGATACCGGAAGAAATTAGAGAGATTATCATAGAATCCTATCACATTTTAAACAGCGAAAAAATTGACAGGAGACTGGTTAGTGAGCAAGCTCTTAGTATTCTAAAAAATTCACAAGAACCGATTTTTGTTTCTGTAAGAAGCTCTGCAACTACCGAAGATCTTGCAAATGCAAGTTTTGCAGGACAGCAGGAAAGCTTTCTTAACGTTAAAGGAGACAAAAGCCTTTTAGAGTATGTTAAAAAATGTTTTTCTTCTCTCTACACTCCAAGAGCAATTTACTATAGAAATAAAAAAGGATTTTCAGAAGCCTCTATTGCAGTAGTAGTTCAGAGAATGATAGATTCAGAAAAATCAGGAGTAATTTTTTCTAAAGACCCTGTAAATGAAAATAACAATATAACTATTGAAGCAGTTTTCGGGTTAGGAGAGGGGATAGTTAGCGGAAGAATTAATCCAGATCACTACACTGTTTTAGAGGAGTTAAAAATTAAAGAAATAAAAATTGGGAATAAAAAAATTGCTATTGTCAGATCAGGCAGTGGAGAAAATGAAATAGTTAGGCTAAATGAAATTAAGAGAAAATCTCAAGTTTTAAATACGGCAGAGATACTGGAGGCAGCTAATTATGCCATAAGATTGGAAGAGCATTACGGTAAACCTCAAGACATAGAATTTGCCATTGAAAATAAAAATTTTTATATAATCCAATCAAGACCGATAACAACTCTAAACAAAAAATATGAAAAAAAAGAATTGGTAGGAAAGTTAATTTTAGAAGGGCTTGGAGCGGGCCCGGGTATAGGGGTAGGAGTTGTAAAAATTATTTATAATATAGAAGATTTAACTAAAATAAAAAAAGGAGATATTCTAGTTGCAACCTCTACCAATCCAGATATGGTTGTTAGTATGCAAAAATCTTCCGCAATAATTACTGATGAAGGAGGGTTAACAAGCCATGCAGCAATAGTGAGCAGAGAGATGGGAATTCCTGCGGTAGTTGGAACTGAAAGAGCAACAAGCACTCTTAAGGATGGAATGAGAATAACAGTAGATGGTTTTAATGGAAGAATATACGAAGGAGAGGTCGCTGAAACAACTATGGCAGAAATTAAACCTGTTGTTAATACAGAGAGAGTTAAATTAAAAATTATTTTAGACCTGCCAGACTTCGCAGAAAGAGCATCAAAGGCAGGAATTACTTCAGTGGGTTTACTAAGATTAGAGGGAATTATTGCAAGTTCTGGCAAGCATCCATTATTATTTGAAAAAGAGAATAAATTAGGCGAATATAGCAGGATTCTTGAAACAGGCATTAATAAAATTGCAAAACATTTTAATTCAATCTGGATTAGAACCAGCGACATAAGAACAGACGAATTTAGCTCTTTAAAAGGCTCTCCTGAAAAAGAGATTAATCCGATGTTGGGATTTCATGGAATTAGATTTAGCTTAAAGCATCCAGAAATTTTAAAGACAGAGTTAAACGCAATTAAAAATACAGCTGTTACCTTCCCACAAAAAAAATTTGGAGTTATGTTCCCTCAAATAATAAGTATAGAAGAAGTTAAGAAAGCAAAAGAGTACTTTAATGAATTTAAAACGCCTAATATGAATTTTGGGGTCATGATAGAAACTCCTGCAAGTGTCCAGCTTATTGAAGATATATCAGATGAAGTTGATTTTATCTCTCTAGGAACAAATGATCTAACTCAATATACTCTTGCTGTAGATAGAGGAGAGTCTAATGTCCAGTATCTATATAATGAATTACATCCCGCCATTTTCTCCCAAATTAAAAGGGTAATTAATGCCTGCAGAAGAAAAAAAGTTGAGACAAGCATATGCGGACAGGCAGGAAGCAAAAAAGAGATGGTAGAGTTTTTATTCAGAAAAGGAATTAATAGCATTAGCGTTAATGCCGATTCTGCATACGAAATTTCAAATTTTATAAAAAGTTTAGAGGATGAGTGGAAAAAAATCAGAGAGGAGAGAATGTCCACAAATTACAATAAAAAAAACCAATCCGACAATCTAAATTTTAATAAAAAATGGAACAAAAAAGCAAATACAGGGTTTGAAAGTGAAGTTAGAGAAAATTTTGAACAAATGAATAATCAAAAAAATAAAGAATTAAGTAAAATTAGGATCATTAGAGCTATTCCTGTATCTGAAGAAATAAATGATAATAAAGAAAGTTTACTAGATAAAAATAAAATAAAAGTTTCTGCCGAACTTTTTGAGGAGAATAATTTCGATAATGATAAATATAGTTATGAAGAAAATATAGGACCTATAGAGCCATTTAATGACTTAAAGAGAGTTGAAAAAGAAGCAAAAAAAATTCAGCAAGAAGTAAAACAAGATAATCTGGAAAAATTACAAGAAAAAAATGATAATTAAAAACTATTTTTAAGTCAGGATTATTTGCAACTACTTTTTTATCCAGAGAAAATAATTAGATTCAAACTAGACTGTTTAACAATTTTTTATGAATTTCAAAAAAACCATTACTTTTAGATTAACTACACACGCAATTAGATAGATGTATCCTTAATTTACCCTTAATTCTAGAAGATTTATTAGATACGCTTTCTAATTAATAATAATCTTAATTTAACCAGATAGTCATAGAGGATATGAACTCCAAACTCTTTAAATTTATGAATACAGAGTAAAAATAAACCCCTGCTTTTAAGCAGAGGACAAATCTTTCAGATTTGTATTTTCACTCTCTCTCCCAAAGTCCAGACAAACCATGCCATTTAGGGCAGGGTAAGACACAAGGACTTTGTGATGTTAATATTTATTCATATATTTCTTTTATAATCTCACAGAAAAAGCATACTCAAACAGATGACGTTAATTAGGCAGTATCAATAGTACAAAACATTTAAATCCCGATAAACCTTATAGTTATAATGGCAGATTATTATTATCCAGCTATAGAAAAAACATTTTCTTTAGAAGACTTATCTATTCCTCCAGAAAGATATGCTAAGTTTTTAAGCTATTGTGTTGATCCATTTATTGAATCAGTTTTAGAGAATTATAAAAGCAAAACTATTAGCGAGGCTTTAGAAAAAAATAAAGAACAAGTAAAAAAACTAAATATAGGGAAAACTGAAGAAGAATTACAGATATTAAAAAATCCATTAATTGAGATTTTTATTAGAGGAGAGCTCAAGTTTTTAAAACATAGTAAGGTAAAAAATAAAAAAATTTATAGAGAAATTTCTGAATCTGAGAAGTTGCTTAAAGAAGATTCTGATGTATATGGGATATCCATTTCTATTAATCAATATAAAAAAGAACTTATAAAATATGTTGATGATTTTAAAAAAGCTTTAGATAAAAAATATCCTAATAGAGAAAATAAAATAATAGGAGGCATAGAGTCTGTATTTAATTCGCATTTACCTTATAAGTTTGAATTAAATCTTTTTTTAAGGTCAATTCCGACAATTTGTCTTGAAACAAATATCGTTTTATGTAATAATGGAAGCGTTATTCCAGGGGATAGAAAAAATCTTGAGAAATATTTTATTCCTGGTATTAAAATAAAAACAAGTTTATTAAAAAGTTCATTAGATATTCCTAAAAAAATTGTAAATAGGCTTGAGGAAGTTGCAAAAAAATGTTACAATCTTAGAAATGAAGTTAGCCATCAAATTAGTTATAGCTAGATTTAAGATAATATAATTAAATTTAACAAGATAAAATTAATAGTAAGTACAAAACATTTAAATCCTGATAAACCTTATAGTTATAATGGTAGATTATGAATCACTTTATCCAGGAGCTATTTATACCACCCCATTTCCTAGCTATTACTCTCCTCCTATTGCTAGTTATAAAGCTTCTATCGGAGAGCTAGGAGCTGCAATTGACCCAAGAACCGCTAATCAGCTAGGAGAACTTAATATAAAACTTAATCCGGGAGTTAGGACAATAGAGGTTCAGGGAATCAGTGCACAGACATTTGAATCAATTCCGGAACAGCATATAGAAGAGATGAAAAGACTTTCCAAACTGACAGGAGTAACTCCAACACTGCACGGACCATTGTTAGAACCCTCTGGAATTGGGGAGGGCGGATTTACAGAGGAAAATAGACTTGGCGTTGAGAAACAGATGGAATCAGCAGTTTTAAGAGGCAATAGATTAGACCCAGATGGAAATGTGGTAATAACCTTCCATTCAACCTCTCAACTCCCAGAATTAAGACCTCATATATATAAAGATAAAGAAAAAATAGAACAGGGAGTTTATGTTATTAATGAGGATACAGGACAGATAAGACCAATAAAACCAGAGAAAAGATATTTAATAGAGGGAGAAAAATTTACTGGAAAGGAAATACCATTTAACTATAAAAACGAGATTAATAGAACAAACAGAGAAATGTGGACAGAAAATGTTTCCCAAGTTAATAGAATAGCTGATTTTGCTGAAGAACATTTTGATAGAGCAAGGAGACTCATACCAGAAAATGCCCCAGAAGAATTAAAGGACTTAGGAAAAATTGGAAAAATAGATACCTCTTTGATAGAAGATAAAAAAGAAAAAAGATTATTTGAAAATTTAAAAAGAGACGTTGAAAGCGGCCAGATTTATTTAAAAGATTCTTATAGAGGTATTAAATCTCTTTTTAATACAGCATGGAATAATGTTAAAAATGAGGAGGATAGGAAAAAATTAAAAGAATTTGCAGAAACCGTCTCTCCACAAATATCAGAAATAAGAATTGAAAAAGATCCTGAAAAATCTGAACAACTAAAAGAAATTGTTCAGAAGGGACTCAAATTATTTAATAGTATTCAGCCAGAAATATTTAAGCCTCTTAATAACTTTGTGATTGAAAAATCTGCGCAAACTTTTGCAAATGTAGCAGAATCAGCTTATAATAAATATCATGAAAAAGCTCCTATAATAAGTATTGAAAATCCCCCGGCAAGTTCTCAAGGACTTTCAACAGCAGAAGATTTAAAAGAGCTTGTAATAGAATCAAGAGAAAAATTATCAAAAAACTTAGTTGAACATAGCGGGCTGTCAAAAGGAGAGGCGAGCCAGATAGCTGAAAAAATGATTGGAGCTACCTGGGATGTCGGACATATTAATCTGCTTAGAAAAAAAGGATATACTGAACAACAAATTGTAGAGGAGACAAAAAAAATAGCCCCTTTTGTTAAACACGTTCATCTATCTGACAATTTTGGATTAGATCATACAGAACTTCCTATGGGTATGGGAAATGTTCCGCTAAAACCAATGATAGAAGAGCTAAGAAAAGCAGGATTTGAGGGAAAGCAAATTATAGAAGCTGGAAATTGGTGGCAATACTTTGCTGATAAGGGCGGAGGAAATCCCTTTCTTCCAAGTATAGAGGCTTTCAACTCTCCGGTTTATTCAATGAAAGAGGGTTTAACATGGTCACAGGGCGGAATTTATGGCTCATATTTTTCAGGACATGGTCCAATAAATCCCCAAGTTCATCATAATATTTATGGGTCTGGTTTTCAAAACCTTCCAGTTGAATTAGGGGGGGAAATTCCTGGAGGAGAGAGAGGAAGATTTGCGGGCGGTGGCGGACAGTAGTGGATAGTAATCTTCAAATAAATTTTTTAAAAAATTACTAGTAAATTCTTACAAATTATCTTGCAATATTTAATGAACTTTTTATTAGTGATAATTAAGAATCGTAGTTATCAGAGCAATAAAAATTATAACATCAGAAAAACCCTTTAGTTTTACCACACCTTAAAAGGTGTGGTTTGTTTGTTGGGTTTTTGGGATACAAAAAATTCTTCTGAATGAATTTTCTGCACAGAAAATGTAGTACCTTTTCTTGTGATCCAAAATTGAAAACGGTACATAATGCTACATAATAAATTATCTGGTTTCAATTTATGGACATAAAAATAAAAAGCAAGATAATTTAATTACACTTTCAGGTAGATGATAGCTCTTTTGTTAGACATAAAATTAGGGAGTGTAAATTATTAATTTAATTCTTGATATCACAAAGTCCTTGTGTCTTACCATGCCCTAAAGGGCATGGTTTTTTTGGACTTTAGGAGACAGAGTGAAAATACAAATCTGAAAGATTTGTCCTCTGCTTAAAAGCAGGGGTTTAT
>CAYJSY010000030.1:0-7798 GCA_964372925.1 Candidatus Woesearchaeota archaeon | reverse complement strand
TTATTATACATATGTATATATTTAAATACATAGTATTTAAATTTTTCTTTTGTGTTACTTTGGTGCATTAAAGGTTGGTGCATAAGCAATTTTTTCAATTTTTTTAAAGATTTTTTAAAACAATACACTCCGAAAGATAATTAATGTCCATAAATTATTTTAATAAATATGAAAGATTATAAATTTTTTATGGGTGTTTTGATGGAATCAGATATTATTATTGATAAACCCAAAACAGATTACATTCATATGATGGATATAGAAAAGGATTTTCAATTAGGAGAATATTTTAAGGTAGTGATGCATTTATCATGTCTAATTGAATCTAATCTTACAACTCTTTCAATTTTAAAACTCCCAATACCCCCTCAAAATTTCAAAGCAAAAGAGGTGAAAAAAATACAAAATCTTCCACTAAGATTATTAATAGATTGGGTTGCGGGAAAACCAATTACTAAAAATAAAAAGCTTGTTTGTTATCCTGATAATTGGGATACTCCCTTAATTAATGAAAAAGAAAAGTTAATTTTAGAAAATTTAAGAGAAATAAGAAATGATATAGCCCATATCTCTTATTTAACATATGATAGAAATTTAAAAAAAGAAATTGTTAAAAAGGTTATAGAAGATGTTAATCCAATTCATGAAAAGTTAGTTGAAAAAATAATAAATTTGAGAAAAATTAAAAATTAGCAATTTGTATAAGTTCAGGTCATCTATTTTCTCCTAAGTCTAACTTTTGTCCTGCTATATCGCATGGAACCTCATCAGTAGTTGAGTGATTTCTATAAATTATTTAGTTATATTAAGAAAAAGATCAGATTTTTTTGCTTTAAATCCTAATTTTTTAAGATGTTCTATAGACTCTTCATTTATATCTGAAGTCAAGATATTTTTAACTCCAAGTTCCCTACAAGTTTCAGCTAGTATGCCAGATCCAGAGCCCATATCTAATACTTTTATATTCCCTGATTTATTCTTAAAATATTTTTTCAGAGTTTCTTGCATTAAAAAAGAGTCTTCTAATGGTTCATATATCATATTAAAAATTTCTTGTTTTTTTGTATCAGAAACTTTTTAATAAATTATTGGAAATAAATTCTAAAACTTTATCCCTAAAAAATATTGTAACAGCTAAAATGCCAATTAAAATTATTAAAGTTATAACTAATATTATTTCTTTTGTGTAGGACTTTTTAATTTGCTCTGATATTTGAGAATTTTGCTGATAATTTTGATATTGCATTTGCTGGGGTTGTTTATCTTGTGTTGTTAGTTGGGTTTCGCTAATTTTTGTTGTTAATTTTGAAAAAGTATTTGGGACAAATTGAGAGGCTTCCTGAACTTCTTTTTCATTATAGCCAGAATTAATTAGTATCTGACAGGCGGAGTCCATATTCTCTCCATGATCAATAGCATTTCTTAAAGCAGTTAAAATTTCTTCATTTACCATCTTTTTATCAATAATTTTTTATTATAATCAGTTTTTATATAACTAATAAAACTTAAATAAATATCTAAACAACTATTCTTTTTCCGTTGCTTGTTAAATGCAGATAGTTTTGTTTATATCCTAATTCTTTTGCAAGTTCTATTAAAGGCTTTGTTTTATCATGCCCGCCATGCGCAGGTATTATATGTTCTGGGTTAACAATATTTATAAAATCTCTTAAGTCTTCCCTTCCAGCATGTCCAGAAACATGAACATTGTTAAATAATCTTACTCCTCTTTTTTTTAATCTATTGTCCATGCTTTCTCTATTTTCTATATTAATTTTTGTTGGTATGACAGAGGATGAAAAAACAACATGATCCTTATCTTGAATAGTAAACGGCAGTTTATTTTTTGATATTCTGTCTAAAATGCTTCCAGGCTCTCCCTGATGACCTGTACATACAATCATATACTTTCCCCTATCTCTATTTATTTTTTTCAGTGTTCTTTCTAGTTGTTTTCTAAATGAGGCCATTCTTATATCTCTTCTAAAAGAACATATATCCACATTTATAGCAGCAGAGACGTACTTGTTTAAACTTCTTCCGAGAAAAATAATCTCTCTATTCATAATTTTTCCAAAATCAACTATAGATTTTAGTCTTGCTATATGAGAAGAAAATGTAGTTACAATTAATCCTCTTCCTTCATTTTGTGTTGTTAGTAAAACATCTTCTAACATTGCTCTAGCGACTTTTTCACTTGCTGTTTTTCTGTTATCGCCTGAATAAAGAGAGTCGCAGATAAGCACTTTTACTCCTTGTTTTGATATCTCTTTTATTTTCTCGTAATTTGGTTTTTTCCCTATAATTGGAGAATTATCAAGCTTAAAATCGTTTGAATAAAGTACAACTCCCTTTTCTGTATGTAAGGCTAGTAAAGAAGTTTGAGGAGTAGAGTGTGTTATGTTAATAAAATCAACTTTATATTTTTTGTTTTTGCCCTGAATATAACAAAAAGAGTTTGGTTGAACAACTCTCAACTTATTTTTTGGGAATATTTTCTCATCTCTAAATAAAGTTTTAATGACTTCTATTGTAAAGGGCGTTGAAATTATTTCTGCGTTGTATCTGTGGGCAATAAAAGGCAGGGCCCCAATATGATCTAAATGAGCATGGCTTGGAATGATAGCACGAACTTTATTTCTAATACCCAGTCTATCTAATATTAAGTCGTCAGGTATAGCATGAATTGACCTCAAATTATGCTCGCTATATGCTCTTTCAGTCTCTTCTAACTCTACTATTGGAGGAAGAAATAACCCGCCATCAAATATTATTACATCTTCGCCTAGATCAACAGCAGTCATATTTCTTCCTACTTCGTTAAAACCGCCTATTGGATAAATTTCCATTATAACCTCTTTTATATTTTTTTGAATAGATTCAAGCAAATGTTTTTATAACATAGAAAAAATATTGCAGTTTAAATATGTTTGTTTGAAGTTTCTGAGCCAGAAAAAAAGACGTTGCGAAGCAACTTCCACTGCCTAAAGGCAGTGGTTTACTTTTTTTCTGTATCATAAAGTCCTTGTGCCTTACCATGCCCTAAAGGGCATTGTTTGTTTGGACTTTAGGAGACACAGAGTGAAAATACAAATCTGAAAGATTTGTCCTCTGCTTAAAAGCAGAGGTTTATTTTTGCTCTGTATTATCAATAAAATTCATTCAGAAGAATTTTTTGTACAGAAAATGTAGTACATTTTCTTGTGATCCAAAATTTAAAACAGTATCTTTAGTTACTACCCCCTTCTAAATAATGTGGTTTTCAATTTATGGACATAACTAATAAAAAATTCAGATCTTATTATTCCACTTTTACTCCATAAACATTTCCAGTTTTCCTTACATTTTCAATAATTTCCTTTATATGCGGCAACTCTTTTTTCTGCATAACTAATAGTTGTCTAGCTTTAATAAATGCCTCGCATAAATTTGAATTGCAAATCTCACATGCCTTGCACAAATTACATTCATAAAGAATCTTTTCATATAAATCATTATTCAGTATTAACGCTCTGCCTCTTGGTGAATACTGTTCCTCTCTCATAACCCTAAAAACCCCGCATCCCTGATTAGGTATGCCTATTTTAATAGCCCTTTCAACAATTTCCTTTATCTCTTCTTTCAAATTATGCTCTTCGGGTTTCATTTTAATGTTAAGTTTTCTTTTTCTCTTTCTTATTAAACATTATCTTATTTATTAAATCCATCTCCTCTGATGACGGCGATTTTCTATCTAAATTATCTCTCACAAAAACGCTTCCAGTTTTTAAATCATTATTTATGTTTTGAGAATTTTGCTTAGATGGCAAAATTAGTTGAATTTTTGTGTTTATTAACTCATCTTTATCAATTTCTTGGCTTTTTACTAATTCACCTGCGACATTTTTAGCAAAATCTTCAATTTTTTCTTTTTTCTCTCCATAAAGTTCAGATTTGTAAGCGTTTTCATAATCTACAATAATATCTTGAATACCGGTCTTTTCTATCTTATTTTCAATAAATGCCTCCTCTATTTCTTCTTTTTCTATAGAAACAAAATCTATAACCTTTCCCCTATTAATTTTATTAAGTGGATCGTGTCTCGATTTAACTCTCCTTAATATTCTTTTTTGCAGATTATCTAATAATTCTTTTCTCTTTATGCCTATACCATACTTCGCAGGTTTTCCATTCATTCTCTGAATAGCTTTGACTATCTCTTTTTTAAAACCCCCTTTAAAAAAAGACTGTATAATTCCGAGATGTAAATCTCCAAAATAGGGGATTTTTAAGTTGTCTAAAAAAGAGATAAATTCCCATAGCCTATCAAATAAAAATTGTGAATCTTCGCTGTCATAATAACCCTCTGACCGTAAAAAATAATTTTCCTTTTTTATTATATCAAAAATTTTTATGCATTCCTCTCCCTTTATTTTTCCCCTGTCAGAATTAAAACCTATAATAACATGATGTCTTTCAGGTAAAGCTAGCATTCTAGAAAGATAAGGGGAATAAAGTCTTAACATGATAACCTCTTCATCAGATCTTAATTTTTTTGCTATTGCTATTACCTCCTCACAACTATCTGTCTGAAAAATAGAAAAGCTTTTATTATTAATCGAAATGGTTTTTATTTTTGCTTTTGTTATAATTCCGGTTATTCCCTCCAACCCGCATACATCTGAAAAATCTGTCTTTTTTGCATTAATTATCTCCCCATTTCCATTTACAAACTCTATTTCTTCGATCCACTCTTTAATATTCCCATAACCTCCAAAATAGCCAAAATCATTCATAGCTATTATGCCTCCAATAGTACTCGAATCGTCTAAAAAAATTGGAAATTCTCTTCTAATTGTTTTTAATTTTTCATTTAATTCTTTTACCGTAATTCCGGACTCAACAAAAATAAAACCATCTTTAAAAACAACATTATTCATTTTTTTCATATCAACAACAACAGAATTATTTGGTACGCATCCACCAACAATATTATTGCCACCCCCCCTAGGAACAATATCTGAAAATTTTTGGATTATTTCCCTAACTTCCTCTGTATTTTTTGGAAAAAAAATATTTTCTGCATTTCCAATTAATCCAGATTCGTCTCTATTATACAGGATATTTAAATATTTTTTCATAAAATTGTCTCCTCCATTTTATCAAATCAGTGATTCATTTTATTTAACACCTATCTGCATTTTATTTAACTCAATGACTATTTTAACATCACTATTATCTCAAGATTCTTGAAAATCGCGCACTTTAGTTGGTGGTAAGACAAAATAGTTTTTCTAATTTTCAATTTTTATTCCAAGAGCATTTCCCAAAACTTCAGAAAATTCTAATACTTCTATATCTGAATTATTTTTTAATAAGCTATAACTATCCAATCCTATAACTACTATTTTTTTTATTCCTATCCTTTTTGCCTGTAAAATTTTCTCTCTTGCAATTTCGTCTGCTAAATCGGGATTAATTAGAGGCAAGCTTCCACAGCTACCACAACAGAAACTATTTTCCCTAGTGTTGTCCATTTCTTTTATTTCATATCCTATCAATCTTAAAATATCCCTTGGCTCATCATAAATTCCACAATGCCTGCCTAAATAACAGGAATCATTATAAGTAATAGTATCAAACTGTTTATTTTTTATTAAATGCGGGTTTTTTTGCAGTTTTTCAAATATTACTTTCCATAAATTTATAACTTCTACATTCCACTCCGGAACAAATTCCTTATAGTTTTTTAAAAAAAGTTTATGAGATCCTGGAGAGGTTGTTATAATTTTATCTATGCCCTCTTCCAAAAAAATCTCAAAATTTTTTCTAGCTATTTTTCTTGCTTCTAGATTATAACCCAACTCAAATGGCTCTAAACCACTACAAACCGGCTTCAAAATTCTAAAACTAATGCCTAGCTTATTAAAAATTTTTTTATAAAGTTCAAAACTCTCCTTAAACCTGAAAAAAGTTAAACATTCAGGAAAATAAACCGTGCTGCTTTTACCAAAAATTGAAAATAATTCCATCTCACTTTTTTATAATCCTATATTTAGTTGGTTTAACATAAAAATCTAAATCCCTATTATTATAAGCTATAACAAAAATATATAATAACTCAAGATTATCCCAATCAGAAAGTCGATTATTATTTTCCCACCCTGATACCAATGATTTACTAAATTTTTTATTTTTTAATCCATACGATCGCGCATAATTGATTAATAGCTTAGCTAAACCGCCCGGACTTAAACCCCCTCTTTCCCTTAATTCGATAATGGCTTCTGGATTAAATGGCATATACTAAAAAAATAAACAAATTTTTAAGCATATATATAATAAAAAATATGTTTACGATTTGCTAATCAAATCGGTAAATAAACGGCATAATCACTGCCTTTTGCCATCAGAAAAATCTCCCTGTTTCTTCGTTGGTTTTTTATAATCATAAATTTAAAACCAGATTTTAATTGACCATCTAATAAATTATACAATTTTCAATTTAGGAACATATGCTAAGTAAACTATGATTCTTAATATAGAGAAAGCGGATAAATTATTGATAGATTATCAAAAACTTCCCGTGTTTTACCTACGCCTAAAACTTCAAACTGTAATTTTGAAGGATCAGAAATTAGAAATTTCTGAGGGCGATGGTTTGTTTGAAGTTTTTGAGAGAGGAAAAAAAACATCGCCCTCATTGCGGCATCCTCTGCTTAAAAGCAGAGGTTTACTTTTTTCCTGTATTAATAAAATATAAAATAACCAAGAAATCGACGAGCATGAGGAGTCAATTTAGCGGAAATATCTAAAATGTAGCCGAGCGAAGCGAGGCTGGGAGTGTTAAGTTTGATATTGGACTTAACAACATAATAAGTTTTAAATAATAGGTTTTTTTGATTATCATCATGAGGGAGTAGCTCAGTGGGAGAGCACTACGCTGAAGACGTAGGTGTCGTGAGTTCGATTCTCACCTTCCTCATTTAAAAAAACTCACAATCAGTAAGATACACCAAAAGGTTTTTTAAATAGGTTATATTTATAAATTAGAATAAATTGTTTGTTATCTAATAAAATGTCTAAAAAAAATAAAAGTTTTGACTGGAATAAACTTAAAAAAGGGGTTTTTTTAGTTGTGACTTTAGGAGTTATATTTGACCCAAAAAATAGGAAAATTTTGATTGGTAAAAGAGAAAGAGATAGATATATAAAAAAATTGGGCTGGTGTTTTCCGGGAGGCAAACCAAAATACGGAGAGGATTTAGAAAAAAGTTTAGAAAAAATAATTACAGAAAAGACTGGACTAAAAGTAAAAAGCTTAGGGCCGGTTTTTTCTAGAGTGCTCAAAGAAAATAAAAAATTTTTGTTGATATACTATCTATGTGAAGTAGTTTCTGGTAAACAAACCCCTAGAAAAGATTTTCTTGAATTAAAATGGGTTAAACCAGTAGACTTGCAAAAACATTTTACAACAAGCTTTGATAAAAGGCTAAAAGAATATATTTTGAATTTGAGGTAGATTAGAATAGTCAAGGTAGATTAAGAGTAGAAATAAGTACTAAACTAGAAAATCATAAAAACCCTCTTATTTTATCACCAACTAAAGTTGTTTGTTAGGTTTTTGGAATACAAGAAAATTCAGTCAGAAGAATTTTCTGCACAGAAAATGTAGTACCTTTTCTTGTGATCCAAAATTGAAAACGGTATATACTACCTAATAAATTATCTAGTTTTCAATTTAGGAACATATGTTAAGTAAACTATGATTCTTAACATAGGGAAAGCGGATAAATTATTGATAGATTATTAGTGAAAT
>CAYJSY010000029.1:0-8007 GCA_964372925.1 Candidatus Woesearchaeota archaeon | reverse complement strand
TGGATTCATACACATATTTCTGGAAAGAAACATCATGGACATTAATGTCTTTTACCTCTGTTCCAGATTTAACCTCAATTATATCCCATTCTTTTCCAACAGGCACAAGAATATCTGCTCTTGAGAAGCAGTTTTCAAATGCAAACCCTGCCTCAAATAAAGGCTTACTTTTCTTCATAGACTCTTTAGTTTTCTCTAAATTTTCCGAATAATTCTCTACTGGGAGGTCTATTCCGTCGGAAAATAGAGTTTTAGCAAGCTGTCCAACTTTGTCTCCTTCACTGAACTTAAACTCTTCAGCTAAAGTGACTTTTCTAATGTTTTCAGGCTGATTAAAAGTAATCCATAAGTGTCTGGGACATTCTAATCCTAACATATACTTTGATTTTGTTAATATGCGATTCATGTATAGTTTAGAAATGTTAGATTATTTATAAATAGTAGCGTTTGTCCATCACCTGTATTCGACTTAGAATCTGTAACCCGTAGATGTGACAGAGAATAAATTCTGTTAAATAAACTATGATTCTTAACATAGGGAAAGCGGATAAATTATTGATAGATTATTAATAAAATATAAAATAACCGAGAAATCGATGAGCATGAGGAGTCAATTTAGCGGAAATATCTAAAAGGTAGCCGAGCGAAGCTAGGCTGGGAATGTTAAGTTTGATATTGGACTTAACAAATTCGATAACTTTAAATATTAAAAAATGATAATATATTCGCAGACTAGCTGGCGGGTTAGCTCTCCGCTTTTTGCAAGTGAGCTTTAGGCAGGTGATAGGGGGCGTGAGGTTTGTGCTAAAAAGTCTTAATACAAACGCTGACGTTTTGTCCTTTTTGATCTTGCTTTTGCGAAACTGGTCAGACCGTGATAGGAGCAGCCATAAACACTAGTTAAGATGCTTGAGGGGTAGCAGAGCCGAGAATGTATTAGGGAAGCTTTTTAATATGAATCAAGCAAACCCTTGAGTCTGCGCTAAAATACTGACAAAAGTTATAGAGAATTTTAGAGAGGGATTTTTGTGGACTAGGAAAAATTGACAAATTATGTTTAAATTTTAGCCGAAGAAAAATTTCGAATAGTTTTTGAAAATGTCCGTAAAATTAAATTCTGACAAGGTCAGCAATATTTGGTTTATGACCCAAATCCTCAAATCTTCCATTAGGATCAACTTTATCCCATTCGTAAGTTGGTAAAATTTGAGTTTTGCTCCATTTTTGCAGCAGAAAATTGTATTTACAAAATGGTTTATATTCAACAACTTTAGAAAAAGCATTCATTAACTGGTTTAGAGTCTCATCTTCTTCTCCTTCCATGCTAACTACCAGATGTTGATCATAAGTATGAGAAATTATTACTGGCCTATTTTTATACAGAGCAAAAATAAACCTCTGCTTTTAAGCAGAGGACAAATCTTTCAGATTTGTATTTTTACTCTGTCTCCTAAAGTCCAGACAAGCCATGCCCTAAAGGGCATGGTAAGACACAAGGACTTTATGATATTTAAAAAAGCCAAAATCTTGTTCAAACTCTTCAGGATTTAAACCTGCTTTGGCAACTAAATCTTTTTCTACTAACATTACATGCCATAAACCATTTCCTTGAATTGTTTCTGCCATAATTGTCTAGGTATAGATATTATTTATAAAGATTTAGCCTTTGAATTAATATATACTATAAATGTTATAAAAACAATAATTTAAATATTATAAAAACTAGTTTTATTAATGAATAAAAGAGGGCAATTTTATATTTTAGCGGCTATAATAATTGTTATGTTTTTGTTTGGAATATCAAGCATTTCAACATATGCAGTTGTTAAGCCAGAACCAAGAACGGTATATGATTTAAGCAGGGATTTAAACAGAGAAAGTTACAAAGTAATAGAGTATGGAATTTTCAATAAAAAAGATTTAAAAGAATTGTCAGAATCTTTTGCTGGGGAGGATGTTGCAAAATATTTTTTGAAAAAAACAGAAAGTGCTAATATAGTATTTGTTTATGGAAATAAAAAAGAGTTGGAGGCTCTTAGCTATATAACTCTAAACACGGGCAGTATACAGGCTGGGGGCGGTACATGGGAAAATATTAGACCCTATTATAAGAAAAAGAAGCTTAAACCAGAAGATTTTGAGGATGGATTTTTAAAAATAGAAATAATTGATAATATATATTATTTTGACTTAAAAGATAATGAAATGTTTTATTTTGTAATTGTTAAAGAGAGAGAAGGGGAGTTATTTGTTGAAAGAAGTGAAAAGCAAAAAGATGAAAAAAGACCGGGAGGGGCTGATAGAAAAATAAAAAAAGACAGGAAGAAAAATAAAGAGGGTAATAATAAAGGCAGTAGTGGTGGCGGCGGCAATAGGGGTGGAGGCGGCGATGGCGCAGATTAATAAATATCATACCCCCTTAAATTAATTGATTCAATATGGAGATAAATATTAAATTTATAAATACAAAACTTTAGATTTATTTTATAAAAATTACAGAGTAAATTAGTGTAGAAAATTATAAATATCAGAAAAAAAGACGTTGTGAATCAACGTCCACTGCCTAAATATGGCTAGTTTTTTTCTGTATTAAATTTGAGATTAGAAAATGAAAAAAAATAAAAAAGGCGTTAGCTTGATGTTGTCATATGTTATACTTATTGCAATAACTGTCTCTCTTTCAATAGCTGTTTTTGCATGGCTTAGAGTGGTATCAAATATAAGCCCGATAGTAGCTTGTGAAGAAGAGACCTCTGTTTTTGTTGCTGATTACGAGTGCAAGAATAATTATTTTGCTTTAAATATAAAAAATAATGGAAGGTTTAATGTTGAGGGATTTATTTTAAATGTTGGAAATGACCCATTAAAAACTTCTACAACAAACCTAATTCCGTTAGAGGAGGACAAAATAAGTAGAGAGGGATTTTATCTTTTTCAGCCAGTTTTAATTCCTGGCAATAATATAATAGCTATTTTTAGCAACACAGAAAAAACAGCTAGTGGAGAGATAAAACAGATAGATTTTGAGGAGATAAAAAATATAAAAATTCAGCCATTTATTATTGATAAAAATTCTAGAGAGACAATTTTATGCGAGAGTATAATTAAACAGAAAATTGATAATTGTAATATAAAAAATGGAAATCAAGGGATTTTTCAGACGAAAATTATGAAAATAACAAGCCCTGCTTTTCAAAATAATGCTAATATTCCATTAAAATATACTTGTGATGGAGAGAACATAAATCCGGTTATTGATATATCTGGTGTGCCGAGAAATTCTGAAAGTTTAGTTTTAATCGTTGATGATCCTGATGCTCCTAGCGGAACCTGGACACATTGGATAGTTTTTAATATTAATCCAACAACTAACAGAATTGAAGAAAATAATGTTCCTGTCGGATCTGTTTTGGGAATTAATGATTTTGGAAATATTAAGTATGATGGTCCATGCCCTCCGTCTGGAACTCATAGATATTATTTTAAATTATATGCTTTAGACATTCGCTTGAATTTACCAGAAGGAAGCAATAAGGAAGATATTGAAAATGCAATGGAAGGATATATTTTAAGTCAAACAGAATTAATTGGCAAATATTCTAAAACTTAGCCTTTTTATAAAATTATTGAGAGTGGTAAGTTGAGCTAACAAATAGAAAACACGTCTAATGATTAATTAAAAATTTTTGTTTTTATTTCTTATAAATATAATGTCAGTTAATCCAAAATAGGTTTAATAAAATTAGGTGAAATATAAATTATTTTTAAACAAATAGATAAAGTTTAAATATTATTAAAACTAGGATTTAATATGAATAATAAAAAAGGGGTTAGTCCGATGATATCTACGGTTTTATTAATTGTTATTGTTATTATACTAGCAATAATAATCTTATTATGGTCCCGAGGATTTATTAAGGAGGCTATTACAAAAGAAATTGCCAACGAAGAAAAAGAGGTCAGTCAGAGATGTTTGGAGGTAAATATAGAAAGAATAATAAATGAGGACGGAAGTTTTGGTTTTTCAAATAAAGGCAATGTGCCAATAAATGCTTATAATGTAAAGTTGGTTAGCGGAGGAAAATCAGAAGTTATTGAGATATCTAGTGAGGATGGCGGGACAGTTAATCCTGGTTTTACTACAATTGTGGAAAAATCAAAAATTGAAGATAAGAACTATGGTGATTTTGAAACAATTAAAATAATACCTATTCTTTTAGGAAGGTCTAAAGATTCTGGAGTTATAAAACCTTTTACCTGTTCGGAGGAGAGTGGATTTTTAATTTAAAATGAAACAAAAATTAGCGCAGTCGCAGATGGTAGGAACTGTTCTTTTAATATTAATAGTAGTTGGAGCGGGTTTACTTATTTTCAATTTTGTTGTTCCATTTATTAAAGAAAATCTCGGAGGAACGAAATGTTTCGAGACTGTCGGACAGATTAGATTTAGCAATAGCAAGTATACCTGTTTTGATGATAAAAATGATGGAACGAACAACAATGATGAAATAAATTTACAGGTTCATTTTGGAGAGAATAAAAGTTTGGAGGGGTTTATTATAGAGCTAGGCGGAGTTTCTAGTAGATCTATTAATATTAAAAACGGAGTTTCTTTGTCAGAAGTTAAAATGTTCGGAGGAAGTTATGAAGGGGCTCTTGAACTGCCTGGAAAAAATGAGGAAAGAACCTATGTTATCCAAAATAGTCGTCCAGATTATGCTAAAATTTACGCTTTGGTAGACGGAAAGAGCTGCGACGTTTCTGATACTATAACAAAACTTGATGATTGTCAGTAAAATGATTAGTAAAAAATCACAAGTATGGGTCGAAACCGCTATTTATACTCTTATAGGACTAACTATAATAGCTATTCTTTTGGCTGTTGTAACCCCACAGCTTCAAAAAATGAGAGAAAAAGCGATATTAAGGCAGACTTTAAACGCTCTTAATGAGATTAATAACGAGATAAAAAAAGTCGAGCAGACTCCTGGGAATATAAAGATTATTGATTTTAAGATAAATAAAGGAAGATTAGAGATAGATTCGATAAAAGACAGCCTAATTTATATTTTAGAGAATACAAATCTAGAATTTAGCCAGAGCGGCCAGAAAATAAAAGAGGGTGATGTAACTATTGAAACTAGAGAGTACGGAAGAGGTTTTAATGTTATTTTAGAATTAAATTATCCAACATTAGATGTGACTTATAATGAAAATAATGAAATTGGAGTTTTAAACAGCCCAGGCTTATATAAAATACAGATAGAGAATGTTGGAGATAATGAGATAGGCAGTAAGCCTCATATAAATTTTAATGTCTGATATGGAAAAATTTCTGTTTTTTAGAGTAATACCATACTAATGTTTTTCTTTATATTCTTCCCAAAATTTTTCTGGAACACTATACTGTAAGTTTCCAAGCTTAATATAAACAGCATAACGTGCCTGAGTATCTATTCTTTTATTTTTATTTTTAAATTCTTCTTCAGCTTTTCTAATAGCTTTCTCAAGAGAACCATTATAATTTGTAATTGTTGACTCTTCTCCTTCATTTTCCCATAATGAGTCAAGACATATAACATAATTTGCTTTTCCAGTGTTTATTTTTTGTAGAATTTTTAAAATTTCTTCTTGTTGAACAACCAGCTCTCTATTTTTTTTGAGCGAGTCATTAACTAATTTTTCAAGATATGTTTTTAATTTCATTTTTATCTGTTTATTGGTATAAATAGAGGTTATTTAAAACAATTGTTATGTTGAGCTGTAAAGTTAGCGTCAGGTAAAGGGAAGATTTTTGAAGAAATGACACGAAAACAAGGGATTTTTCAGTTTCATAAGCAACCCCTTTCAATCTTGGGTGGGTGGTCTGGGTATCAGAGTTCACTTTAATTGCATATAATATGACATTAAAAGAAGTTTCTTGCCTAACTAAAATATATGAATGAGCAAGAAATTTAGGTAAAAATCTGCAAGATTTTTCCTCTTAACTGTTGTTATACGTTTTTTCTGCAAGAAAAAAAGCCGAATGCTCAGTTAAATTTTCACGTTAATAAATTCCTCACGAGGGGAGTCTATATGTGCGAGGCACGAGTTGGGGACATCTCCAAAATATTAAATAGGTTTATAAATTAGAGAAGTTAATTCAGATATTAAGAGGTGAGTAATTACCTCAGAATTATTTCTGAGAGATATTAAAATGTTTGAAGTACCAAAACCTAAAACAAGGAATTCACATGAATCCATTTGGGACCATCATGGTAGTTATCAATGGACTTATTTTGCAGATGGAATAAAACAGAGAATTGAATATTTCTTGCTTCAAAGACTTCATGAGAAAAACATTGAAATTGGTGGAGGGTGGTACCTGTCGTATCCTAACTCGGTTGTTGTAGATTTATCTTCAGTTTGTCTTGAACATAATCCTGCAAAAGAGAAGCTTCAATTTGATTTAGATACAATAGGCGAAGGAAAACAATTGCCCTATGAAAATGATTCTTTTAATTCTGCTACACTAATTAGTGTTTGGCAGTATTTACGACATCCTAAAGCGGTTTTGGGAGAGCTAGAAAGAATTCTTAAACCTGGAGCAGAAATTTATTTAATTAATGGACAAGATGCTGGACTGAAAGAGTGTGTAGTGGGAGCAAGTCGAACTGAAAGTTTGCAACAGTTTTTTCAAGAACTAGGTTATGATACATTGGTTGAACACATTCCTGCTTTTGATGATAGAGCTAGTGAATTTCAGTCGGTATGTGTTGCTATGCCAGATATAGATTTGTTTGGTGAAGTACCATCAAGAATTCAAAATAAAGAACAAAGAAAAAAACAAGATGAAGAAATATGTCAAGACCAATCAATATTCGTTAATGCATATGTAGACTGGGAAATGAGAAATATTGTATCAAGATTAGCAAAATTATCAACATTTCCTGTCACAAGATATTCTCAAAAATACTTGGAAAGAATTGAGGAATTTAGTCAGGAATATCATAAAGAAACAGGAGGTATTCCATTAGTTTTCGTTGAACATGGATTTGAGCCAGAATTAGCGATGTTGTTGTCTGATTATAGATTTTTACATGGAGCTATGTTTTTGATGGGTGTTGATGAATCTGTAAAAAATGGGTTTAATGGTCCGGAAGATAAAATTCTAAGGAGATATGACCTTGGCTTTTCAAGGCATTGTAATTATTTTGACTATTCAACAACAAATGCTTTATTGGAATACTGTGATAGATTCCAACCAGAACAGGAAGATTATTGGCGAGGTACGAGAGGAAATGAAACGGGATTGAGAAAGTTTGCTGATTTTATCTCTTCTTTAGGACTAAATTCATTTACAAGAGAATTGCAATCCCAAATATATGAAAGACTGCAATCAAATGTTCTAGATTTAGATGAAAGAGTACAACGACAGAAGGCATTTGGTTATCATATGGCAACATACAAATATAAACAAGAGAGAAATATTGATAGGTTAATTGAAACTAAAGCAAAAATTGAATCAAATGGTGTTTCAATTGTAGAAACGAGAAGACTGGATTATCATCTAATACTTCATGTAATGAAACAATTTATTAGATAATTCCTCACGAAGTGAGTCTATATGTGCGAAGCACTGTCCCCAACTCTTTTTGTTTCTTTTTTCTAAAAATAAAAGAAGTGAAAATTTAATTGCACATAACATCGGGGTTTAACGAATTCGCCGAAGGCGATTTGGGTTGAGAGAGTGCAACCTTCGAACCTGTTAATGCCTGTTATACAAGATTTTCCAGAGGAAAAAGTGCAATGCCTTCGAGCCGATAGGCGAGAGTGCAACGAAGTCGGGCGATAGCTAGAAAGTCCGCCGTAACCCGCCGATTAAATAGTGCTACCAATTAGTAAGATTACAAAAATTCCTGCTGTATTTAAAACATAAGATATTATAGAGAAAAATTTTGTCGAAATTGATCGAGAAGCAGCCAGTAAAGAAACTCCGATTTCATCAGGGAGAGGGGAAGCAATTAT
>CAYJSY010000028.1:0-8290 GCA_964372925.1 Candidatus Woesearchaeota archaeon | reverse complement strand
TTTTATAATCTCGCAGAAAAGCATATTCAAAAAGATGAGGTTGATTGTACAGTATCGAATCACACATAAATTTTTAAATAATAAATAATAGAATTAATTCGCAAAATGACACTCACAGAAGAACAATTTGAACAAGAATATGATAAGAAATATTTTAAAGGAAAATTACAAGAACTTGAAAAAATTTTAGAAACAAAACCTACAAATCTTTTAGAAAACCTTGGTTATATGACTATACTGCAAGAAAGAGATAGGATGAAAAAAGAAACAAGAAAAGCGGAGCATTTATATGCTTATATGATAAAGCGGCCTAATTATTCTCCTAATGATTCAAGATTAGAGCCTAGAGATAAAAAAGTTTTTATTAAAACCTCCTGTCAGATAAATGAAGGATATATTCTTCATAGAGTTTTTGAATTAGAAGACGCTTTATTTACGAATTCTTTAGACGAAGCGGATATAGGGGTGTATGCTGGAAAATATATCTGTGATTATGAAAACAGAAATATTGATGAGGCAGGAAACCCGGCTATATGGCCTCTTTTGTATGCAGTAAAAAACAGAGATTTGCCTTTAGTTGTAATTACAATTGGAAGCTTATATTTTGGTTATTGTTCTGGAAAATGTCCTGAGGCTAAATTCATGCTTGATTTAATAGGACAAAAGAAAAATATTAATCATTTACCATTAGGATATCCATACAATAATGCGAGTCCTTTAATTTGAAAATTTTTCTTTTTTATTCAACCCACCAGCCAACTAATAATTATCCCCAAATATAGCCCAATTGTAATAAAGGGCATTGCTGGATAAAATTTTCCTTTTTTTGCCATAACAAATAATAAAAGCAAAGATATTATTGCACAAAACATTATAATTAAACTTTCAACTAGTCCAAAATACTTATAAAAAACTCCAGATGTTATTATTGGGAAGATTATATCTCCTCCTCCAAGTATAGCAAGATTAATTCTTATTCTTGATTTTTTAAAGTGCCTTTCGATTAAAGCCGGCTTATTCACATACTTTTGTTTTATCTCTTTTATTTTATCCCATTGTTTTTTATCAGCATATGGAACGAAAAATCCTGTAAAAAATTTTAGATTATTAATTTGAAATTTTGCCATTTTTTGCATAATTTTTGAATGCCAGACGGCCCAGATATCATAAATTGAAATTAGCAATAATAAGATTATTATCCAGAAAACATTAATCAGAGGAATAAAAACAGCAGCAATTCCGGGATAGATGAGAAGCTCGGTTATATTATGAGTTAAAAGATGTTTTTTAAAAATTTTTATGTAAGATAGAGCAATTGCCAGCATTAAAGCTAAAACAGAATAATAAAATAAATTTAATTTAAAAAAAATTGCATTTAATGATAACGCTAGAGCTAGTATGGTAACTAAAAAAAACCATAATCTAATAAAGGTCTCTGCATTTATTTTTACCAAAACAAAAAAAAGTGTTAGAGCTATTAAAAAAGCTAGAATTATTTCAAATCCTCTTGGCTGTTCTTTAATTTCTCTGGGTGGTTCCATTCCGTAAGGAAGTTTTAGCCCGTTAGTATAAACAGAAGTTACAAACAAACCAATTAGCTGGGTTATAATAAACATAGAGATTAAAATAGCAGTTATTTTTGTATTGTGTTTCAATTTGCGCTCCATATTAAGCAAGACGAAATGCTTAAAAATTTTTGATTTTTGTTGTGTTTCATTTTGTACTTTCTTTTAATTTTTTAATAAATTCTCTGCCCTGTGTAAAACTGTCCATTTCTGCAACTTCTATTAAATGATCGGTACATAGATATATTCTTTCAACAATATCATTAAATTGTTTTGATCCTGTAGCCTCTTTTTTACAATTTTTAAAAGCACATTTCATTTTTAATAAGAAAAAGAAATATAGTTTATAAATTATCTTAGTCAGAGTTTTTAATTGAATGGATTAACAACGCTTAATCCTGGTATCTTCTTGAAATCTTTTTCATTCTCTGTATAAATCGTAAAAATATTATTTTCAATCATGGTTGAAGCGATTAGCGCGTCCCAGAAAGGTATGCTGAATTTTTGGGACAAGTCAATACAAAAACTCAACAAACAAACCACACCCTTTAAGGTGTGGTAAAACTAAAGGGTTTTTCTGATTTTAATTATCGACAATTTCTCTTAACTGGGGCAGATGGTGGGGGTTTTGGTAGTGGGATTTTATTTGAGGTGGCGATAAATTATTAAAACTACCTCAACCTAATCGTCTCTAAATTTCTTGGAACATCTGTTTCTATATGATGCAATTTATAAATAGAGCTTGCTAAATCCAGACATCTACTTTGTTCACCATGATTAAGTATTATTCTCATTGGTTTTGGTTGACATAGGTTTGCATAATTTATAAGCTCGTTTCTTCCGGCATGAGCACTCAATCCATCTATTGTAACGACTTTCATATTAACTTCGACCATCTCTTCATTGCCCTCTATATTCATTTTAATTTGTTTAACTCCGTCTTGAACCTGTTTTCCTAGGCTTCCACTTCCCTGATAACAGACAAAACAGATTTTATTTCTTGGATTTGAAGAAAAATGCCTAAGATATTCAACACTTGCGCCGCCCATCAACATTCCTGACGTAGCAAGAACTACACATGGACCCCCCTCAATTACTTTTTTTCTTTCAGCAGAGCTACCAACTCTTTTAAAAAAATCTGCAACAAATGGGTTTTTATTTTGGAATATATCTCTTCTAACCTCGCTATTTAAAAATTCTGGGTATGCTGTATGAATGCCATTAATATCCCATATTATACCGTCTATGTAAATTGGAATTTCTGGAATTTGTTTATTTCTTATAACCTCTTCTAGGATTAGCATAGTTTCTTGTGCCCTTCCTAGACCTAATTCTGGTATTAGTACCTTGCCGCCATTTTCAATAGTCTCTTTAATCTCACTTATTAATAGGTCTTCTGCATCTTTTCTTGCAGGGAGAATATTGTTTTTTCCACCATATGTGGCTTCTAGTATCATTGTTTCAACCCTTGGAAAATTTGAAATAGCTCTGTCTAACAATCTTGTTTTTATAAATTTAAAATCGCCGCTATAAACTAAGTTATGAGCACCATTTCCGATATTGAGATGAGTTATAGCAGAACCAAGCGCGTGCCCCGAGTTATAAAAGGTTAATCTTACATCTGGAGCTATATCTGTAACTTCATTAAAATCTAGGCAGATTGTGTGTTTAACCATCTCTTTTATGTCTGTTGACGAGAATAAAGGTGCGGTTGCTTGTTTATATGCAACGCCAATTAAGTCTAGAGCCAGTATAGCTGCTAGATCTCTAGTAGGGACTGTCATATAAACAGGCCCTCTATATCCCATCTTGAATAGATAGGGTATTAATGCAGAGTGATCTATATGAGCATGGCTTAAAATAATAGCATCTAGATCGTTTATCTTGAATTCTGAAACGTCCAGATAAGGAAATTTTTCTTTTCCTTTACCCGCAACATTAATTCCACAATCAAGGAGAATTTTAGATTGGGGAGTTTGAAGTAAGATACAGCTTCTTCCAACCTGCCTTCCAGATCCTAAAAAGGTTATTCTTACCCATTCCTCAACTTTTTCAGGGTTCCATTCTTTGTAAATTTTTTTGCCAACAGAATTTAAAAATCTTTTTCTTGTGTTATTGCCCTGATATAAAACTGCACGAATGTTTTCAGTTATTTTAGATTCAATGGCCGGGCTTCTCTGAATCTGCGGCGTCCAAAAACTGCTATCTTTAATATCTTTTAGGATTGTGCCTGATTTTCCTATAACTAATCCGGGCCTTTTAGCTTCAATAACGACTATGCTCCTCTGCTGGTCAAAAAGTATATTTGTAAGTTCTGCTTCCTGTGGAACTATCTCTTTTATTATCTGATTTACCTCTTCCTGATTTTTGAGAATTTTTTCATCAGCTCTTAATTCTATCCTCTTTTTAAATTTATTAACCAGCTCTCTTATCTTAGCTTCTCCACTTTTAAAAAACTCTATATCTTCTGTGTATAAAACTACATTTGCGGCTTCAAAATTTGCGCTACTTATGACATTAGGCAGTTCTTTTTGTATATCTCTTAGAATATCTGACATTTTATTATTAAAAAATTTATTTTTATTAACACCTCTTAAAAAATTTGATTAGATATTATTACTGAATTTTTTTGATATATTTCTGAAATTTGGTTTTTCAAAAAATCAGGAACATTGAATATTTTTATGATTTTTTACCCAGAAAAAATGGAACCTTTTCTGAGATTGGCGATAATTTTTTTGTAAAGCAAAATTTAGGTATAAGGCATTTAATTATAGTAAATGATAACTTATTTGAGCATTTTTTGCCATTTCCTTGATACAGAAATTTTCCTCAATTTTTAATGTCATCGACTGTAATAGTTAAAATAGATTTTATTTGAAATATTAAATTATCTTTTAATACCTAATTTGTTTTTATATTCTGGGATAATCTCTTGAGCTACTTCCTGTTTAATGCCGTCTTTTTTTATTGTGAAAATATCTATTCCATGTCCGCTTCCTGTATCCCTCTGGGTTGATGATTTTATAGCTTCTATAACTAGCTCGACGCCTTTTTTAGTATCTAAATTTTTTTCATATCTATTTTCTAGAAGCCCTAAAACAAAAGGCATACCTGAGCCAAAATTAGCATCATAATCTTCAACTTTCATTGCCGTTCCTGCCGGTTCTATGGTATATAGTTCTGTGGTTCCATCTTCATTAAACCCGGCTACTAAAGTTCCAACGATAGACGGAATGGTTGTAAACTGTCTTATATTCTTATAGGTTACCATTCCTATAAGATTTGCAGATTCTCTTACAGTGGGCCTTTTTTTTGATTTTAACTCTTTTAGCCTAAGTTCGGCAGAAATTATTTTTTTTTGCATTTCAATATCTGAAGCATTTCCAGTTCCGCTTAAAACTAGGTAGTCATTAATTTGAACTGCTTTTTGAGTGTTCTTGCTCATAACCAAATTTCCTGCAGTAGTCTGTCTATCTGCCCCCATCACTATGCCGTCTTTACAAACAACTCCGATTATAGTTGTGCCAGACTTAAGAATGCTGTTTTTTAATTCTTGTTCCATTTTCTTTTTAAATAAATAGCTTAATTATTATAACTTAAATTTAATTCCTTAGAATTTATAATACTGTTATTAACCGGTGGTTTATAAATCTTTTTGTTTTGTGTTTTAAAAAAATATTCTAAGTATTTTTCTGATCATTCTGCCATCTTTTTAAATGAGGGATTATAGAATTAGATAAACTTTCTGCTTTTTCTACTGGAAAGTTTAGTTCTTTAGTCATATGGTTGATAGAAGATTTTATCATCTCGCTAAGCGTTAATTTTTTTGTAAATTCTCCATTTTCGTAGCAGAATTTGCAGTATTCTTTGTTTTTAGAGCCGTCTTTATTAGTACCAAAAAATTCTTCAGTCAGAGGAAAACCTAGACTCATTCCACAACTCTGGCATCTTTGTTTTTGCATTTTTAATATAAAATTCTCATCCTTAAAAACTCTTTTACTGCCATATTTTTTCTTTTTGCATGCAAGGAGGTATGAGAATCCCATATAGCTTTTATTATTTTTTCTTCAACATCTTTATTATTTTTTAAAAAATCTTCTGTGTGCATTGTTCCACCATATGAAAACAATTTCCATGCTTTTTTCTTTATGGCCTCTGTGGTAATAATTAAATCAGTATAGCCAAAGCTGAATGATTTTTGTTCCCTGGATCTAAAACTTGCTGGAATTTCATCAAAAGTTTTCTCATCAAAATAATATCTTCCTTTTTTATTTTTCCAATAAAATTTTTTTACTCCAAATCCATTAAAATTGCCATCTGTTTTTTTCCAGTTGTATCTGAAATCCGGATGAAAATTTGGAAATTTTTCAACAACTTCTTCTAGTGAGGATACCAATCTTTCTTCTCTTTCTTCAAAGAAAGGAATTACTAGACAGCTATAGTAATAATGTGGCGCATCTACCCCTAAAAAATCTTGTTTTGGGAAATTAATCATCTCATATTGTTCAGAAGAATATTGATCAAATTCAGTTTTTGTTAGTATCTTTTTCACTACTCCTATCGGTTCTCCAGAAAATGCGTTAAAAAAGAGATGAGAGTGTTTGCTTGGAGGTTTATCTGGGAAATTAGACTCTTCTAACTCACTATAGGAAAAATCATTAATAATCTTTTCCGATCCAATAATATTTTTGTGATGCAAATCAATATAGAATGAATCTGGTTCTAACCAGTATGAGAACCATGGTTTAGATAACCAGAGATTATTTTTATCTAAACTTGGTTTTAATGATTTTTTAAAATTCTTGCTTTCTTCTACTCCTAAAAAGTTCGCTAGACTATACAATTTTAACAAACCAAATCCAAATTTGGCTCGAGTAGCCTTTTTAGAACAAGTATTAAATGAATCTTTTTTTGTATATGTTGATGTAGATACTTTTATTTTTGATAGTAATTTAACAAATTCCTCTTTAGTTATTCCTGGATTATCAAATAAAACTGCTGCCGGAATTAGTTCATCATATACAAATCCCATGTTTTATAGTTAGATTCTAGATTAAAAAATATTATTGGTTTATAAAATAAGTAGCGGGGAATGGATTTGAACCATTGACCTCCGGGTTATGGGCCCGGCGAGAACTCCAGGCTTCTCTACCCCGCTATAGAAAAATCATTGAAATAATGCTTATAAAGTTAACTATCAGTATTATTCAATGAAAGTAGTAGGAATAGATGAGGCTGGTAGAGGGCCTGTAATCGGGCCTTTAGTATTGGCGGGAGTTATGATTGAGGAGACAAACATTGAAAAAATAGAGGGAGTTAAGGATTCTAAATTACTTTCTCACAAAAAAAGATTAGTCCTAGATAAAAAAATAAAAGAAAATTCAATTTATAAAATAATAGAGGTAAGTCCGCAAGAAATAGATAATGCTTTGAATTCAGACCATTTGAATTTAAATTGGTTAGAGGCGCATAAACAGGCAGAAATTATTAATTCTTTAAATCCGGACAGAGCTATAATAGACTGCCCGAGCCCAAACTGCAATAAATTTAAAGATTATTTAAAAAACCTGATTAAAAATAAGAATATAGAGTTAGTGGTTGAACATAAAGCAGATTCTAAATATCCCGTATGTTCTGCAGCATCAATATTAGCAAAAGTAAGGAGAGAGGAGGAGATGGACAAAATTAAAGAAAAGTATGGGAATACTGGACCAGGATACACTAGCAATCCTATAACTCAGAAATTTGTTAAGGAAAATTGGGAAAAACATTCAGAGATATTTAGAAAAACATGGGTAACTTTTAAAAATCATGAAAAAATGAAAGATCAAAAAAAGCTTGATGGGTTTTGAATTATAATTTAGAATATCTTAACTGGTTATATTCATCAAATATTTTTCTGCATAATTTTTTATCAAATCCATTTTTAGCCAGTTTTGGCAATAATCTCATATAATTTTCAAATGTTTTAATAAGAAATCTCTGATATTCTTTTAAATAGTAAGAATTATTTTTAGTTGCTCCTAATTCCTGTATATGGTTTGTGTGAGCATCTAATTCAGAGGCAATTAAGAATAGTTTTTTTCCTTCTTCTGTCTCCACTTTGAATTCTTCTAGCTTAAAACTATCAATACCCTTACCAAAATGTTCCGAATGAATCGCTTCATGATAAAAAAGCTCTATTTTTTGAGCTATTTCAAAATCTTTTGGAGAAAATATAGAAATTAATTTTTTACAATTGTCTGAAAAATTATTTTCCGTAAAATAGATAGTAGAGTTGATTGGTATATGCCCATTTGGAGTGCATGTTGCAGTTATTTTTTCTAGCTCGCTGTCTTCAAGACGACAGATCCTATCTTTTATTTTTATGGCTTCGTTGTTAGTTATATATCTAAATTCATCAACATAAGGAAAGGTCAGATTTGAAGATTCTACCAGATAATTAAGATACTCCTGTCTAATAGGTGGATTTTCTAATGCTTCAAGGTAACTTATTTTTATCATTTTATTTTCAGAAAAATAGGGCTTATAAATATTACTGTATTTTAAGTTGTAAAGTTACGAAAGATTTAGATAAAAAAGTAGGAAATACTGAACATATAAAAAACTTACCAAAAAAGGCAGTTAAAGAGTCAAAACTTTGTGATACAGGAAAAAAGTAAACCTTTGCTTTTAAGCAGAGGACGTCGCAATGAAGGCGACGTCTTTTTTCCTGCAGCAGA
>CAYJSY010000027.1:0-8432 GCA_964372925.1 Candidatus Woesearchaeota archaeon | reverse complement strand
GAATTTTAGGGCACAGAAAATCTTCTGAAAGATTTTCTGCTGCAGGAAAAAAGACATCGCCTTCATTGCGACGTCCTCTGCTTAAAAGCAGAGGCTTACTTTTTTCCCGTATTAAAAATTTAAAAAATATAATTGATAACGAGCTTAAAATAATGGAATTATATGATAAAAATAAATTTCACTAAACATCAACTTAACACTAACAAACAACATTAAAATGTCAAACAAAAGTATTAAAATCTCCTTAGAGAAAGATTTGGAAAAATATATCATTAGAGACCCTTTTGAAAAATTTCTAGGAGATAGAACAAAAAACGGATTATATAACGAACTAAATGAATTTATAGAAAGCTCTTTAGTTTATTATAGAGCATTAAAAAAAGAAAATACTGTTTCAAGAGCAAGAGTTATTTATGTGTCGCCTAATGAGCTACCATCCGGCGATAATTGGAAAGTTCTTGGGCAGTACAATACAACCAATCATACCATTAAAATAGCAAATAACCTTTCACCAGACGTTGAGAGATTTGTTTATTATCATGAAGAAGCCCACTCTATTGGGATAATGGACGAGAGAATTGCAGATGACTATGCGGCTGCAAAAGCAGGATATCATCTAAGAAGAGATTATGGATTGGCGGCATAAAGACGATGGAAAAAATGACCAGTAAAAATTATTTAAATATATTAATAATATGAATATTCTAAATTCCTCTGAAAAGAAAAAAATACTCAGACAGCTAGATGAACAATACGGAATAGATGAAATTCCATATTTATTTTTAAAATTCGGAAATGAAAAAATTAGATTATATTCAGGAAGTCTTTCTAAAGAAGAACTCTCGAGGCTTGATAAAAATTTAAGGATAGAGGTCGTTGGACTGTATTTTGCAAACCAAAAAGAAGGGATCAGACTAACTTTAGACGGATTGCAATTACTAAAAAACAAAATAACAAAAAATATTATCAATATTAATGATAAACAGGCAGAAGAGTGGCTAAAGGGTCAAGATATCTATATTAATGATAGTTATGGTTTTAAAGTATTAAAGAATAATGATAATTTTTTAGGATGTGGAAAATCTACTGGCTACAAAATAAGCAATTTTGTCCCTAAAGAAAGAAGGATTAAATAACTGTATTAATATCTTACAAACAGTATAAAAAATAATATTTCCCCTAATTTTTTAGTTATTTAAAATCATTATTGGTTAGGTTAATTAACAACCCCATTATCAGAAAAACCCTCTTGTTTTTTTGTTGGGTTTTTGGGATACAAGAAAATTCATTCAGAAGAATTTTCTGCACAGAAAATCCGGGAGATTTTCTTGTGATAAAAAATTAGAGGACTATAAACTATTGAGAGTTTTGAATAACATCATATCTGGCGGTATTATACACAGAGAAAACACAAGATATTGTAGTTTTATTGAGGTTTTTCAAAGTCCTCTATTATAAATAACCGGTTTAAATTGCAGGTAAATTCTGATAGTTTAGATTAATTAACCTATACGACTTATAATAATCGAACTATTTTTACTGTTAAAACCGTTTAATCACCAATTAATTATTAGACGCTTCGTACATCCCAATAACTATATAAACCTTAACTAGATTAATAAAAAAATGAAAACAGAAGAAATAGAAAAGTATAAAGAAGCTGGAAGAATATCAATTAAAATTAAAAAATTTATTAAAGATTATATAAAACCCGAGATGAAATTAATTGACATAGCAAAAGCAGTTCATAATGAGATAGAGAAATATGCTATTCCAGCATTTCCGGTTAATCTCTCAATAGACGATGTGGCCGCGCATTTTCATCCAAATTTAGAAGATAATGCAATAGCTAGAGGATTATTAAAAGTAGATTTTGGAATTTCAGTAGATGGGTATATTGCAGACACAGCAATAACAATTGATCTAACATCAAATAACGAACATAAAAAATTAATAGAAGCTTCAGATAGTGCTTTAAATAATGCTATAAATCTATTATCTTCTAATCCCTCACTTCATGAAATAGGTGATTCTATCCAAAAAGAAATCTCTTCAAAGGGTTTTTCTCCAATAATAAATTTATCAGGGCATTCCATTGAAAAATATAAAGTTCATGCGGGAATTACAATACCAAATTACGGGAACAATAATCAAAAAAAATTAGATTCAGGAGTTTATGCAATAGAACCTTTTGCAACAACTGGGGATGGAATGATTTATGAAGGAGCATCTGGAAACATTTACTCTATAATAAATACAAAATTGCCGAGAAGTGAAAAAGCTAGGCAGATTCTTGATTACATTTATAAAAAATATCAAACTCTTCCATTTTCAGTAAGAGAGGTTCAGGAAAAATTTGGCGCAATGTCAAAGTTGGCTCTAAAAGAACTTGAAAATTACGGAATAATTAAATCATACAACCAGTTAATTGAAAAGGGGCATAAACCAGTATCACAATCAGAACATACTGTGATAATAACTGAAAAAAATGGTAAAAGAGAAATTATCGTAATAACTAGAGAATGAAAGACAACATATAAAGATAATCCATCAAAAATTATATATAAGTTAGGCTTTTTTAGAACATGAAAAATGAAGAACTAGGAAATGAATTAGAGAAATTAATTACAGATAGGCATCCTATCAGAAATCCTGCAAATTTACCTATATATTTAAATTATTTATTAGCAACGAGTTTTTTATTTTACGAATCAATCTCAAGTTTTGCTACACAAACAAATCCAACATTAGAATATTATATACAAACAATTGTTTTTTTAGCAAGCGGAACTATAATGCACGGATTTAAATAATTCCTATCATATAAATTAAAAAGAAATAAACTAGACTAAAAAATTCTATAAATTTTAGCAAAATTGAACACGCTGCAATAAGAATAAGAAAAGTTATTGTGACAATGATGGAATGAGATTATTAACTTTTATTCTTTAATTTCAGTATTTTGTGTTTTTTTATTGGAATAAGCAAGTGTCTAGTACACAATTCATTTATTAGATTTCTTAGATGAATAATTGGAATATTATTTTTTACCCTTGCCATTATCTAATCCATCTAAATTTTATTTTTATGAGCAGATAAATATCTCCTTATGAAATATTTAACAAAATCCCCTTCCTCTTTTTGAAGTGCTTTATAATAAGATTTTCTTTTCTTATACTCTATTATTAGCATAGGATAACTGCCATCCCATAAAATTTTATTCATAATTAATCTTCCAATCCTTCCATTACCATCGCCAAAAGGATGAATTTTCTCAAATCTATAATGTGCTCTTGCTGCAATTTCAACAATATTTAAATTTCCTTTACTAATAAAATTAATTAAATTTTTCATTGATTCTTTTACCTCCCGCCAATTAGGAGCTATATAACTGCCAACTCTTACAAGATAATTACGATATTTTCCGGCAATATCTAGTTTGGTTTCACTAAAAATTTCTTTATGCCATTTTAGAAATAAATTTTCTGTAATTCTCTCATCTTTTTTTAACATTTGCAAAAAAACCTTTGAATGATATTCTGTTTCTTTAACATCTTTAATCGGTTTATTTGGTGATATTTTGTCATGTATTATTTCCCTTGCTTCTTCTAAAGTTATAGTAGAACCCTCTATCGCATTAGTGTTATATGTAAAAGCTATAGCAATTTCTTCTTTTTCTTTCTCTTTAATACTTTCTGGCAGTTTTTTCCATTCTTTTTGAAAATTATTTTTTATGCTATCCAGTTTCTTGTGTAGGTCTTTTTTAAATTCCAACATAAATTTTTCTCTTATTTCCTCTATATTTTTAGGAATATTTTTTCCTAGATATTTTTCTCTTGTAATTATTTTTGATCCTTTTCTAAAAGAATGTTGTAGGTAATAATATTCTTTATTTCCTTTTTTTCTTTTTATAAATCTCATAAAAATATTACCATTACAAAATATTTAAATCTTACGGTATTTGGAAAAATGTAATGTAAACAGATTTTTAATAGAATGCTACTATTTTTTATAGTTATTCATTTACAGCTAATCTCTTTAATCTTTGGATTTATATTCTCAACTTTTCTTGCTTGTTTTTGTTGAAAAATAAGAGGTTCGTGCCATGATGCTAGAATTGTATCTTCAAGAAAATCAGTTTTATCATCAAATAAAACAAAAATATCTCTTCTATCAATTTCTCCAATAATAACTTCTTCATTAGGTTCAATTCCTGGTTCTAATAAGTAGTCTGAGATATCAATAGCCATCACTAAAGGATATCCCTGAGAGGGATCAATTTCGCCCGTATTCTCATTATATCTTCGTTGACTCGCTCGCTCGTTCGCATAAAAAATTGCAGAATTTAAATATCTAGAAGTTGGCGTTTCATTTATTAAACAATTTCCTGCATACTTCTGATAATTATTATACTTAAATCTAAATCTCCCTTGTTCCTCCCCCCGAAATCTAATACCATCAAATTCTGTATTAACAACATCTTGAGACTTTTTCAATTTTAATATTAATTGATCTATATTCATTTTAACCAAAAGTCAAAATATTAGATTTATTTGACATCCCTAACTGAAACCTATGAATATCTTTTCCCTCTCCTTGAAGCTCATATAATTTCTTAGTTTCTGGACATTTAGAAGGATAACATCCAACATCAGCGGGGCTTCCAGATTGAAAAATTAATCCTGTCTTACCTTTATTTTCAATTTGTGATAATATTGGAGATAGGACGATTGGCGAATCTGCATTTGCATATTTATACTCACAAAAACCACTAGCTCCCCAATAAACCAAAGTATCTGCCTCATCTAATTTTTCAACAAGGGTTCCTCCAAACGCTTCTAAAATTCTTTCAAATATTCTAGAATTTCTTGATAAATAAGTTTTACATGTTTTCCTTAAAGCAATTTTTCTTTCATCTGGATTATAATTATCTTTAATCAAATCATAAAAAAAATTTGCTGTTTCTAACTCTTTTTTTTGTGTTCTTCTTAGATTATTTTTATGCATTGGATGAATTTCTTCTATATTCTTTATCTGTTCATAAAGAAATTTTCTATGATATTCTCTTTCAAACTCTTGTTTTGATAATTTTAATTGAGTTGTCATTTTCTTATTTCTATTTATACTCTTCTAAAATTTTCTTTAAGCTATTATGATCTCTTTTACATAATGCATAATTCGCTCCAGCTTCTAAAGCCTTATTTTCAACTTCATCTGTTAAATCTCCTGTTTGTAATAAAATAGTGGTTTTAGAATCAAATTCTCTTATTCTTCGAATAGCTTCTAATCCCAATTCTTTAAAATTATAATCATAATTATTATCAGTTATAATTAAATCATAACTGCCATTCCTAGCTTTTTCAATTAAATCTTTTAAATTTGTAACTTCATCTACTTCAAAATTTCTTAAAAAAAATCTTTTGTAAGACTTTCTAAATTCTTCCTCATCATCTCCAAATAATATTTTTGTCATTTTTCTGTTAGTTTGAATTTAATCTCCTCGGTTTTGTGTATTTTATATTCTTCTATTGGATAACGATGTCCAAAGTCAGAAGGTATTGTTTCATACTCAATTATTATTTTTGGAATAATTATTTCGTCTTTTATCATACTAATTTTGTCATAGTCTATATCTTCTTCATAAATATAGTTCTCAACTCTTATACCGTCTGGTCTGTAACACCTTCCTAATCTATATCTTAACGTGTGATCTCCAAGCTTTTCGATACCAAAATCTTCAGAAACATGATAAAAAGATGAATTTCTAACAGCGTCTGGGAAAGACATACTATAATAGTGCTGTATTAAAAGAGCTCCATTAGGTTCTTTTAAATCACGTAAGCTAATATGTCTTGGCAATCTCATTCCTCTTTCTATTAATATCTTAGTTAAATTTTTTCCTTTAAAATATGCTCTGTCATCAGTACTGCCTAAAGCTCCCTCTACATACGTTCTTAAATTTTTTGCGTTTTCTGGAATATATTCTTCTGTCATTTTATCTTTTAATATAATCTTTATTTATGCTATTATTATCAGGATTAACAATATAAGCTAAAGCTTCCTTTCCATCATTATTAATCCAGCTTGTTCTTACTTTATTATTCTCTATTTTTTCAAGAGAGACATTATTATATCCCCATAAATCTGTTCTATCCTTTTTAGGATCATATTGATCTCTTGTTACAACTTCTTCTGTCTTTATACTTTTAATCTCATCTTCACCCTCTTTTCTTTTATAATAAATAGTTATCCAATCTGTCCATTTAATTCCTCCTCCACCCTCATCCCAACTATGATCATTCCATCTTGCAGCTACAACCTGATAATCTGAAGTCTCTATATAATTTATATCTTGGATTCCTGCATTCCAGTGCATTCCCCAAGTAGCCCCCTTATATGACTCTACTTTTTTTGCCATTCCTGGAACTTTTCCTTCAATTTCTTGTATTTTTTCTTCTAGTTTATTTGTCATTTTTTCTCTCCTTAAATCTCATTTTAATTAATAAAGATTTATATTCTGGATTTGTAAGCATTCTGGACTTTATTTTATTTATATACTGATCTCTTTCTTTTCTAGCTAAATCAATTTCATTTTCTACCTGATTTAATTTAATGATTTCTTCATTTTTTATTTTATCTAAATTTTCACTGGCTTCTTTTTCTAGAGAACCTAATTTATTTTCATAGGATATCGTTTGTTCCACTATATCATCTTTAATCTCAAATCTTCTTAGATAATTTATTTTATCTGATATAAGTTTTTTTTGTTTCGATGTCTCTTCGCATAATTTTTTAGCATTTTTTTCTAAATTATATTTAATTTCTCGATAATCTTTTTCTAAAGGACTTATTTTATTATCATCAAAATAATATCTTACATGCGATATCAATCTTTCATCAGATTTAATGGGTTTATCAACTAGGTCGTTTAATCTATGACTTTTATTTATTAATTTTTTTCCAATTTCTTCGTTTGAAAAAGCATCGTATCCCAATTTAGAAAGCTTGTTTGTTTTATCTTTTTTGTCTCTTAAATTATCAATTTCTTTTACTGATGGTTGTAAATAAGATCTTTTTAAATCTTTTATAACTTCTGAAATTGATTCTTCATCCCTTTCATTTGCTAATGTTTCTGCATTTCTTAGCAATAAGATAGCCTCAAAATATCTTCCAATATCAGCAAGATTTATAGATTCTCTGATTAATCGGTTTATATCGTCTGATTTTATATCTCTATAAAAATTTCCAGAATTTCTTTTTAAATCCCAAATTACTCTATATTGTGTTCCTATAACTTCCTCTAGATTGTCTTTTCCTTCATCAGAAATAATTTCAATAGATGCGTAAAAAGCGTCTTTTATTACATCCTTATTATTTCCACTATATGGCGATTTAGTGCTATTACAGTAACTATGAAGATTAGAGGATAATATTTCATACAAAGCGAGAGTCCTATTAGGATTATCATTCTTCTCTTGATAAAATAACTGTCTAGCCCCATGCCTATAACAACCACAGCTTGATTTTGGTATTGCTCTAGCTTTTTCTCTAACTTCATCTAAAGATAATTTTTTAAGTATCTCTTTAACTGGTTTAGTTTCTTTATTCGCTAAGCTAACATTATCTTCTAATTTTTCTCTTCCAAAAATTTTTCTTAATATTTGTATCATTTTTGTTCTCCTATCTTATCTTCTAATTTTTCTAATATGAACCTACCATTATTATCTCTATTAATTTTTGGTATTTCTATGTCAGAATCCAACGCTCTTGAATTCAGTAATTCTATTCTAAAAATGTACCAACTAGCAAAAACAGCATTCCATGCCTGCATGTTAAAATGGGGGCCTCCTTGTATCTTTGCTCTTTCATTATAGTGGTTGACTTTACCAACAAGATATTCTAGTTTTTTTGTATATTCTTCAAGTTTTTTTATTTCGTTTTTCATTTTAATATTCATTATTTTAATTAAAATTATCTGGAATAAATCCTACTTATATTTTATACCTGATATATAAGGTAGTTATATGTAGAAAGCTATTAATACTTAGTTTTTATATTGATATTATGAAAAAAATAAGCGCGGCTTATATTAAAAAAGGAGCAGGAATTTTCTTAATGATTTTTGGTCTATTTATTATTGCTTCTAAAAAAGTTTTTACGGGAGCAGTTATTGGTATTTCTAATATTTATTATTTCGGATTAATTGGATTTCTAATGTTTTTTGTTGGAGCATTTATTACACTAGAAGATATAATTACTGGATTTAAAAAGAAGAGAGAAGAACATAAGAGAGCACTTTTTTCTCATAGGTTAAATATGGCTAGAGTCGTAGAGCCCGTAGTTTATACATTCAACGAAAATAAATATGATAAAAGATTTTTAAGGGGGGAGTTAAAAAAAGTTAGAACGTATTCTCACAAATCTAAAGAAAA
>CAYJSY010000026.1:0-8480 GCA_964372925.1 Candidatus Woesearchaeota archaeon | reverse complement strand
ATTGGAAATATTAATAGTTTTGAGGGAGAAGAAGATATATGTTTTAAGGGAGCCCCCACTTATCATCTAATTTATCATGGAGGGACACTTAATAAAAAATGCTTGAAATAAAAAATTTACATGTGGAGATAGAAGGAAAAGAAATTTTAAGAGGAGTAAATTTAAAATTGGAAGAGGGCAAAATACATGCTTTAATGGGTCCAAATGGTTCTGGCAAAAGTACTCTAGCTAATGTTATAATGGGGGATCCAAAATATAAAATAACTAAAGGAAAAATTATTTTAGATGGAGAGGATATTACTGAATTAAATCCAAATGAAAGAGCAAAATTAGGATTATTTTTAAGTTTCCAGTATCCAAGTGAGATCGAAGGAGTTACAATTTCAAATTTTCTAAGAACGGCATTAAATAATCTTAGAAAAGAAAAAGAATTAGAAAAAATATCTGTTTTTGATTTTAGGGGCTTACTAAAAGAAAAACTAGTTTTATTAAAAATGGATGAAAATTTTTCTGATAGATATTTAAACCAAGGATTTTCAGGAGGAGAGAAAAAAAGATCCGAAATATTGCAATTGGCTGTTTTAAATCCAAAAACAGCTATTTTAGATGAAACTGATTCTGGATTGGATATAGACGCTCTAAAAGCAGTTGCTAATGGAGTTAACGCTATAATGAGTAAAGAAAAAACAATTTTGATTATAACTCATTATAAAAGAATTTTAGAACATATTAAACCAGATAAACTCTCAATAATGATTAATGGAAAGATAGCTCTTGAAGGCGGGCCAGAATTAGTTGACCATCTAGAGGAAAAAGGTTATGGCTGGATTGAGGAAGAATCTCTAGAATTAAAACCAGAATTGAAATAGTTTTTATAGATATTCTATTTCATTAGCAACAGGAGGAACTATACTTGTATCTCCAACTCTGAACATATCAATATAAGATTCTAGTTTGCAGTCTGCTTGAGGTACTTTCATATCCTCTAACCAATTAACAACTGATAAATAAAGAATCTTTCCTTTATTTATTTTACTTGTACCCTGTATGCTATAAACCCTAAACTCTTGATTATTTCTATGTTTCTTTTTAAGGTCAATCCAGTCAAATCCATATTCTTGCAACAAATCATCTAATCCGTTATCTAATCTACTTTTTGATATGCTAACATGAATATCCCATTTTTTATTTTCAAGGCTTGGTTCTGGATTTAGTTTTCTGAAGAGAGGAGTAATTCCTAAATCTAATTTATCTTGAGAACTAAGGCTTTTATCATAAACGATAACTTCTGAATGACCATATCCTACTACTTTATATTTATATAATAAATTCTCCAAGATTCTAAGATCTTCGTTAATATTTTCTTTTGTCTGATATTTTTTACTCATATGAATACCAATTAGAGGACAGCTACTCGCTGGTTTGTCTTTTATCCAAGTTACTCTTCTGTTAATTAGTCCATCATCTGAAAATCCAAATTTTTCAATTTCTTCCTCTAAAGGAATAATTTTAATTCCCTCAACCCCCAAATGTGCGTCATATTTTGCCATAATCTTGCACAAAACTAATTTATATATAAATATTATTCTTCCCCTAAGGGGGAATAATAGAAGGTTTTAAATATAGATTATTATATTTTTTATTATGAGAATAGAAAATATTTTAGAAGATATCGGTTTAACCAAAAATGAAATTAAAATATATCTAGCCTTATTAGAATTAGGTTCTACTACTACAGGCCCTATTATTAAGAAAACGGGAATTCATACTTCTAAAGTTTATGATGGATTGCAAAGATTAGCAAATAAAGGTCTAGTTAGTTATGTTATTATTGCCAATACAAAACACTTCAAGGCTGTTAATCCAAATAGAATAACGGATTTCTTAAATGAGAAAAAAAGTAAAATAGTAGAACAAGAAACTGAAATTAAAAAAATTATTCCAGAGTTAATATTAAAACAACGCCCTCTTAATGATGAAACAGAAGCAGAGATATTTCGTGGATGGAAAGGTATGGAAACTGTATACAGAATGATGAGAGATAATCTTAAAAGAGGGGATATAAACTATGTTTTTGGTGCAAGTAAGGGTGAGAATGAAGAGCAAGTGATAATATTTTTTACAAAACACCTAAAAATACTCGCAAAAAAAAGAGTTAAACAAAAAATAATTTACAATGAGGCGGCCAGAGGCAATATCCCAGAAAATCTAAAACATCCTAAATTATTTCTAGTAAAACATTTACAAAACACAACTCCTGCGGAGATAAACATATGGCTCGATAAAGTAATGATCGTCTTGTTGACGAAAAAACCAACAGTTATTCTAATAAATAATAAAAAAGTCGCAGAGTCATTTAAACAATATTTTGAGGTTATGTGGAAAATTGCAAAGAAGTAAAAATAATAATAATTAAATGTTAACAGATTATTTAATTTTATTTAATAATTATGTAAAACTTCATTTAGCTTTTCGCAAACAAATATCGCGTCTTCCTCACTTAAATTACTTGAGCTGGGAAGATAAAATCCCCTCTCGCCAACTTTCTCAGAAATCGGAAAATAACCATTACAATCAGGAACATTTTCAAATTTTTTTTCTAAAAAAATTGGTTGTTTGTTCATTGGTATAAAAAAATTTCTTGTATCAACTCCTTTTTCCATAAGTTTTTCTACTACGATTTCCCTGCTTAAATTAATACTATCGTCTAAAACAATTCCATACATCCAGTAAACATTTTTACAATTTTCTTTTTCTTTTGGTAGTATAATGCCTTTAAAGCCTTTTAATAAATTATTATATCTTAACCCAATTTTCCTTCTTGCTTCAACTAACATACTAGCATTTTCTGTTTGTGCTAATCCTATAGCCGCATGAATATTACTCATTCTATAATTAACTCCAAATTCTCTATGTAAAAATCTAGGTATCTCAAAAGCATAATTTCTTAATTTTTTCATTTTTTCTGCATAAACAGGATTATTAGTAATTGCCATTCCACCCTCTCCAGTTGTTAATATTTTATTAGAATAAAAACTAAAACATCCTATATCACCAAAATTTCCTGTCTTTTTATTATTATACTCTGCTCCATGCGCCTCCGCAGCATCTTCAATAATCTTTAAATTATATTTTCCAGCAATTTCCATAATTCTATCCATAAAACAAGAATGTCCATATATATGAACCGGCATTATAGCCTTTGTCTTTTCGTTTATTTTTTCTTCTATTTTATTAACATCAATACAATAACTATCATCGCAATCAACTAAAACTGGCCTAGCTCCTGTTAACATAATAGCATTAAGAGGGGCTATCATTGTAAAATTTGGGACTATAACCTCATCCCCCTTTTTTAATCCAATAGCTAAACAGGCTAAATGAAGGGCTGCAAAACCACTTGTACAGCTAACTCCCCGGCTCGCTCCACAAAACTTACTGAATTCCTCTTCAAATTTGTTTATATATTTTCCCTGGCTACTTATCCAATTACTATTAATAGCATCAGAAACATAATTCTTCTCATTTCCAGGAAGCCATGGCTCACATACAGGTATAAACTTATTCATTTTTAATCAAAATTAAATTAATTTTTAAATATTATAGCAGTTAACAATAATGTTTTTAAACTGATTTATTATGAATTTTAGAGATAAAAATTATGGATATAAAAATATTAGAAAAAGTTGAAGAATTGAGTAAACTAGAATATGATAAATTAAAATGTTGGGCTCATGCTTGGCCCCATATAACGAGTGTAAGAAGAAATACCGAAGAATTAGTAGACATTATTGGAGCAGACCCAATTATTTGCGGTATTGCCGCTTATTGTCATGATTTAGGGAGAGTAGTTGAAGAAAAAAATATAGGAAAACAAACAGAATTAGGAAATATAGATCATTCATTAGATTCTATTGAACCAACAATTTTACTTTTGCAGAAAGTCGGAATTAGAGGCTACGATTTTAGTTCTATTGTCGGTGCAGTAACAGTTCATTCAGACAAACTTTATTATGGAAAAAATTTAGTTGCTAGGGTGTTAAGAGATTCTGATAAGAAAGATTCTCTTGGGCCTTGGGGGACATTGCGACATATTAAACATCATTTTGATTTAGATTTTGTTGACCCCGAAAATATAATAAAATATCAAACCAACCCAGAAAAAATAAAAATATTTGCAAATGAAACTTTACAAACAATTAAAAAAGACGAATCAAAAAAATCAAAATATTTGAAAGTTTTAAATTTTGTTTTAGAGTGGGTTGACAATAAAATGCTAGATTTGGAAGAGTCTTACAACTTTTTAAAAGAAGATTATCTATATACAAAACAATCAAAAGAATTTTTATTAAAATGAACCTAGAAAATATTTCATTATCCGAATTAGAAGAGCTTTTTAATAAGTCAAGAAACCATCCTAGAAAAAGAGCAATAAAAATATTTCATGACGAAGATTATCAAGGACCCCAAATAGGTTTAAACGTTATGCAGCCAAATAGTTATATAAGACCACATTTTCGTTATCAGGATGAATCGCTTATTCATTTTTCAGGAAAATTATGCTCAATTAAATTTGATAATAATGGAAATCCAAACGGTAAAATTATTTTAACAAAAGAAATGCCTTATATGTGGTTACCAAAAGAAACTTATCATACTATTATTTCACTTGAACCAGATTCAGCAATTTGGATGATTGTTCAAGGGCCCCATAATCCAAACAAATTTTCAGAATTTTTACCTAATACACCAAATGAAAATGAAGATTATCTCAAGTATTTTCAATGGTTACAAAGCAATGCTATAAAGTCATAATTAGAATTAATTTTCTCACTAACATAAATCTTAACTATTACAAAATTAAATTTTGATAATTATTTATTTTTAGAAAGAGTTATTCTACTAGAGCCATTAATATAAAGATAGTTAGACGAGGTTATCTTTAGTGCTGAAAGTATACAAAATTAACAAACTAATTCATTGATTCATCTTTATCATAAATTTTCACTCTTATAGTATCATCTTCATAACCGGTTCCTGATCGAGATTGAGATTCCATATTAATCATAATCGATCTTTCAAGAGCTTTAAACTGATGAATAACAAGTGGAGGAATTATTATTAACTCTCCAACATTTACCATAACTTTTTTAATGTTTGTAGTCTGATCGTAAGGGGCTAGTAAAACTTCAAATCTTCCCTGTAAAATATAAGAATACTGACTAGATTTTTTATGATAGTGACTTCCTCTAACAGCTTCTTTTTCTGTTGTAATAAGGCCAACATGATTTATAGGTTCATTTATTAAGTCGCTGATTATTCCCCTTTCATCTATAAAAACCGGATCTATTTTTTTTATTTCAACTCCAAAGGAATTATTAAGATGATCTGAATTATTCATAGTATAATTATCCTGATTTTTATTAACCATGTTCAAATTGTAAAGCTTTCTTTCATTTTCTTTTAATACTTCCTCATTTTCATTATTATTAATTATTTTCTCATTATTATGTTTATTGTTGGTAATAATTCTAGAGAAACCAGAATTTTTCTCATCTAGATAGTCCTTGTCTAATTGCTGAAAATCACTTTTACTATTCCTATAATCATTAATATTAATAATTTCTTTTTCTAATTTTTTATTTACTACATCAGTTTCCATTATAACCGGTATCGGAATTGGCTTTATAAATTTTCCTCCTCTTTTTATAATTTCCTGATTTATAGGATTTTTCACTATTTCATCAGCAAAATTCCATGCAAATATAATCCCATAATCTATTTTATCTCTTAGCAATATTTCTTCATCTACAATAGGGATATGCATTCCAGGTGTAAAATGATTTATTTTTATTTTTGATTTCTCTGTCATATAATCTATTAAACCATTATGAATCTTGCAATAGTTTAATAGAGTGTTGCCTTTGGCTGGTGCACTTATTCCCACTATTTTATGACCCTTCCTCTTTAATTCGTAAATTAAATCTAAAAAATCCTTTTTATGTTGCTCAACCTTTCTTGCAAATTCATCTAAAGTATCTTTTTTATAGATATCTTTTGCTTCTTCTAAATCATATAAATCTCTAACTCTATTTGAAATTTCCCTCTTTCCTCTTTTTCCAACAAAAACTCTTATTGATTTTCCATGTATCTCATGTCTCTCTACATCAAAAACCTCCATATTATTTTTTTTAAAAAAACTTATTAAAGGTTTCATCGAAAGATACTCTAAATGGTCAAGATATATAGTATCATACTCTAAATTATCCAATAAATCAACTAAATATGGGGCCTCTATTATAAAAATTCCATCCTCCTCTAATAAAATTTTTACTGCTTCAATCAATCCCTTTTTATCATCAACGTGAGCAAAAACATTTGTTGCGGTTATAAGTTTAGCCTTTCCTTTTTTTCTTACAGTGAGTGCAGAAACTTCTGAATTCATCAACGATTTCCATGTTTCAATTCCTCTTCTATTTGCTATCTCTACAATTCTTGAGGCAGGATCTATTCCTAAAACTCTGCATCCTCTCCGTTTAAAACCCTCTAATAAAACCCCTACATTGCTCCCAATATCAACAACTAAATCGTCTGGAGATAAATCAAATTTATTGAATAAATGATCTGCCATATCAAAAAAATGTTTTTTTCCTGTTTCGGTTATAGAGGATTCATAACTATAGGTCTCTCCATATAAAATATCTGGATTAACTGCATACATCAACTGAGTTAAACCACAATCCTGACACTGTGCAACTTTCAGTGGAAAATGTATCTCGGGTTCACTTAAATGCTCTTTACTTAGAATCCTGTCAGCCGGGGGCAAAAATCCTAAATCTAAAAATACATATAAGTTGTTAGATTCGCACATCCTGCAATTTGTTATTTTTCTTCCTAAATTCATTTTTTAAATTTAATAATTTTTTATTTTGATAATATAGCATATGACTTAATAAATTGAGCAAATTTTTTATGTCCATAAATTTAAAACTACTTAATTTATTATGTAGTAGTATGTACAGTTCTCAATTTTGGATCACAAGAAAATGTACTACATTTTCTGTGCAGAAAATTCTTCTGAATGAATTTTCTTGTATCCCCAAAACCCAACAAACAACCAACTTTAGTTGGTGGTAAAGCAAGAGGGTTTTTCTGATATGCTATATTCGTAAACCTAAACTACTTTGCTCAATTATTTAGATTTTACGCTATATTTTATTAATAAGGTATTTTTTAACTAATAATACTAAACTGGTTAAATACCGTCGGTATTATTAGATAAATCTCTCCTATCTTATCTTAATTTTTAATTAATAGTCTCATTAACTTTCAGTTATACTGTCATTTATATTAAAAGTTTTAATAAAATTTGATAATAATTATTTATCCATTGCTCTGTAAAGATATTTAACGTGACTTGGGTGATTAGGAGCGTCCCATGCAAAACTCTCCCCATTTAAATGCCTTTTCCATCTATCTAAATCTGCTTCGACCATTATTCTAACAAGCTCCTCAAATTTAGTTTTTGGTTCCCATCCTAGAATTCTTTTAGCTTTTGAATAATCTCCTTTTAAATAAGGAACTTCATAAGGCCTTTTATACTGGTTATCAACTCTTACGTACAACTTCCAATCTAATCCGGCTATTTTAAATGCTTCCTCAACAAATTCTTTAACAGAATGCGTTTCATTTGTTGCAATAACAAAATCTTCCGGTTTATTATGTTGTAATATTTTCCACATAAGCTCAACATACTCTTGAGCATAACCCCAATCTCTTCTTGCATCTATATTCCCTAATCTTAGTTCATTACTTAATCCAAGTTTAATTTTTGCAACCTCGTTTGTAATTTTTCTTGTAACGAATTCCAGTCCACGAATTTCTGATTCATGATTAAATAATATTCCGTTGCAGACAAACATGCCATAACTCTCTCTATAAATTCTTGCAGATTCAAAAGCAATTAATTTTGCTAATGCGTAAGGTGAATTTGGTTTAAATGGAGTTTCTTCATTTTGAATTCCAGAATGATTGAGAGAATCTCCATACAATTCACTTGTTGATGCCTGATAAACCCTTATTTTTGGATTAAATTTTCTTACTATCTCTAAAATCTTCAGTAAAGCCAGACCATTTACATCGGTTGATTGCAAGGGCTGATCAAAACTACTTCCCACGAAACTCTGAGCAGCTAAATTATAAATTTCATCTGGATTAGATTCATGAATTGCTTCTGACAAAGAAGCCATATCTGATAAATCAGCGCTTATTAAAATTATTTTATTTAATACTCCTAAATGTTGTAGCCTCCAGAAATTAGGAGTAGAAACTCTTCTCACAACTCCAAAAACCTCATAGCCCTTTTCTAACAATAACTTAGCTAAATAAGCTCCATCCTGTCCTGTTACACCAGTTATTAAAGCTTTTTTTACACCATTCATTATTATTTGCAATAAAAAGTCCTTAAATAGATTGTTGAA
>CAYJSY010000025.1:0-8490 GCA_964372925.1 Candidatus Woesearchaeota archaeon | reverse complement strand
GTTTCGCTTGATTATAAGCTTTTTTGGTCCGATTATTCCCTAATCGCCTAGATTTTTAAACGATTTACATTAACACTAGATTTATTAATTTTAAGCCATATCTCTTTATTTTCTAGAAAAGTTGTTTCTAATCTTATATTATTACAAAATTTGGAAATTTTATCCCAATAACCTCCGCATTCGTAGCCATATGATGCATGATAATTACCATCATATATTAATTCTCGATTAAGTTTGTTAAGATTTTGTTTTACCTCTTTCCAATTTTCTTCTGTAAAAAATTCAAGCCCTATTTTTGTGTCTTTTGGAAATTTTGACAGATAATCAAGAAATTCATTGCTTGGATAAGTTTGAATAATCTCACTACCAAAGAAAGAGGCTTGATGGGCTGAATGACAAACTCCTATTAAATGAACCATGTTTAGTAGTTAAATATTTAGTATAAAAATAAATGTATTTTTTGTTATGTATTAAATTTTAAGGGCTTTGATGATAAAAATGGCCACACCAGGGATCGAACCTGGTTTTAATCCACGTCAAGGATTTGTCCTACCATTGAACGATGCGGCCCTGAAAAAATTAAATTAACAACCTTTAAAAACCCTTTTTTTATTTAATCTCTATTGATAACTGAGTTTAACTAATAAGTGATAAGTTAGAGATAAGTATTAATAGACTAGACAAATAGAAACAGAGGTTTAGAAGTATGGACTTGTAATAAAATAAGTTTACTAGCAGAAGTTGCCTGATTAAAATGATTCAAAAAACAGAATGAAACTGCCAAAAAAAACAAAAAGATTTTGTCCTTATTGCAATAAAAAAACAGAACAAAAAATTGATGTAGTTAGCACGGGCTTTAAAAGAGGAACTTTAAGCTATGGTTCTTTGTCAAGAGCAAGATCTAGGGGGAAGGCGAGAGGGATGGGAAATCATGGAAGATATTCTAAAAAAGCTGTTAAATCCTGGAAAAGAAAAACAAAAGCAACAACAAGAAAAGTTTTAATATATACCTGCACGGAATGTAAAAAATCAAAACTTGGCAAACATTCAAGGAGAGTAAGCAAGTTAATTATAGGAGAGAAATGATATGATAACTGAATATACCGGAAAAAAATCTTTACATTCAATGTACAAACTTTTAGAAGTCTACTCATATATATCAGAATTACCAGCTCAGGAAATTAGCAAATATCCGGAAGACAAAGAAGTAATTGGCTTATTAGAAGAACTTATAGAAAAAAAATTAAAAACAATGGAAAAAGACGAAGAGTTTGTTAATGAATCTAGGGAATTAAGAAATGTTTATGAAGAATATAGGAGAAAAATAAAATGCCAAAACAGACCGTAGTAATAGCTAAAAGAAAAAAATTTCAGGAAGTAGATGTTCCTATTATTAATTCTAAATTAGAAGTTATTGGCAATAATTTTGAAGAGGTCATCGGAAAAACCATAAAATTAGATTTAACAAGACAACTAAAAGGCAAAGGAACAGAACTTACTGTTAAATTAGGTATAGAGGATAATAAACTAGTCGCCAATCCAATTAAAATAAAGTTAATGTCTTATTTTATTAGAAGAATGATAAGAAAAAGAATAAGTTATGTTGAGGATTCTTTTTTTGCTAAATCTCAAGAAAGTTTATTGAGAATAAAGCCATTTTTAATAACTAGAAATAGAGTATCTAGGTCTGTTAGAAAAACACTAAGAAATAAAACTAGAAATTGGCTAGAAGATTATTTATCACAAAAAAATAATAGTGAAATATTCAGCGAGATTATATCTAATAAATTGCAAAAAACTCTCTCGCTTATTTTGAAAAAAACCTATCCTCTTTCTCTCTGTGAGATAAGAATTCTAGAGGTGGATAGGGCATTGAAATTAGAGGAAATACCTAAAAAAATAATAAAGAAATCAGAAGAAAAGGAAGAATCATTAAAAGAGGAAGTATTAGATCAGCTGAAAGAGATAGAAGAAGAAAAAATTAAAGAAGCTGAAGAAGAAATTAAAAAAACTCAGGCCCAAGCCATTAAGAAAGAAATAGAGGAAGAAAAAATAGACGAAAAGGAAATCGAAGATGTTAAAAAAATTGCGGTAAATCCAAAAAAAGTTAAAAAAATAAAGAAAATAGGCTAGATAATATAAAAAAAGATGAGAAAAATAAAAAATAAGAAGATTGGATATCTGGATAAGTTTCTAATTCAGAAAAAAATTAGCCCTCTCTAGCCAACACTAATGCCAAAAAATATTTTAATAAATTTCCATAAAATATAACACTAATAAAAAAAAATAAAATCAAAAACTTCCTGTGTTTTACCATCGCCTAAAACTTCAAAATGTAATTTTGAGGGATCAGAAATTAGAAATTTCTGAGGGTGTAGGTTTGTTTGAAGTTTTTGAGACCAAAAAATCAGGAATTTTAGGGCACAGAAAATCTTCTGAAAGATTTTCTGCTGCAGGAAAAAAGGCGTCGCCCTCATTGCGACGTCCTCTGCTTAAAAGCAGAGGTTTACTTTTTTCCGGTATTAAATATATTTATTGCATAAAATCTCAAAAACCAATAAACTTTTATACAACTTTGTCTTTATTAGTAAGATTAGAAAATGGTAAGCTGGATAATTGTGGCAATTCTTGCAATTTTAGGTTTTCTTGTAATTAAAGTAATTAATCTAAGGCATAAATTCTTTATAATTATGTTAATAGTTTTAGGATTATTTTTATATACTACCTTAAGTATTGTGGCTGAAAAAGAGAACTTGGACTTAACAACTACAAAAGGATTTTTTAATTCTATGAAAGTCTATACGGGATGGCTTGCTAATGGATTTGAAAATTTGAAAACGCTTTCAGGAAGAGTTGTTCAGCTTGACTGGAAGTCAACAAATAAAACTTTTTTTGATGATAAAAAATAAAATGAAAATTATAATGTTCTTTACATTTTTCTTATTGCTGGGAGCTTTTTTTATTATTTCTCAGGAGGATATTAAACTGAACAGCAGGGAAAACATTGGAATTTTTTTTAATAATTATCAATCATGGTTTAATAAGCTACTAGATAATGGAAAGACTGTTTCGGGGTATGTAGTAAATATGCAGTGGCTGCCGGATTGATTTTTTAAGAGCTTTAATTAAATTGTTAAAAATCTAAAGCAATCAGCTTTCTAAGATAAAAGACAAATAATAATTAAATCTGGCTCTAGGTCAGCTAGTGTGTTAAGATTAGATTGTTAACATCAGCAGAAGATTTGTCATTTAGAATCATATTTTTTGCATAATTATCACAAAGTCCTTGTGTCTTACCATGCCATAAAGGGCATTGTTTGTCTGGATTTTGGGAGACAGAGTGAAAATACAAATCTGAAAGATTTGTCCTCTGATTAAAAGCAGAAGTTTATTTTTGCTCTGTATTATAAGGTAAAAACAAAAGGCAAAGATTTACTTTTTTTCTTTTATTATTAAAAAAATAGCAATTATTGATGGCAGAATCCCAACAATAAGGTAGTCTATTATTGACATCGAAAAAACCTTTGCCGCCTCTACGTTAAATAGTGTAAATAAACTTATTAAAGCGGCCTCTCTAGTTCCCAATCCGCCAATGCTTATCGGAAGCATTGAAACCAGAGTACTTATTGGGAGAATTGCTAAATAGTATAAAAAGTTTAATTTTATGCCAAGAGAAAGTCCAATGAAGTAATATATTAAATAAATTGATATCCAGCAAATCAGATTTATTAATAAAAATAAAATTAAGTATTTTTTCTTTGGTACATTATCATAAAAGGAGTCGAAAGTTATTTTTGCTTTATTTTTAATAGTTTTATTGGTTATTTTATTGTAAAAAAATCTTAAAACCATCCTGCTTCTTTCTTTTTTAATAAAAAACAAGGTAACTAAAACAAATGCGAGGAAAAGGCTTGTAAAAAAGCCAATTGGCAAATATAATCTATCTTTAAATAAAAAAGAAAAAATTATTGCCATAAATATTACCGAAACAATATCCAAAATCTTATCTATTGTAAAATTAAACAACCCCTTTCCAACACTGCTGTTTTTTGTATATTTTTTTAAATATTCTGCTCTTATAACCGCCCCAATTTTAGAGGGAGTTATTAATCCATAAAAATTGCTTATAAGATTAATTTTAAATGACTGGTTAAATGGAATTTTTATATCCTGTATGATTGCTATAACATGCCATTTGAATGTCTGAATTAACAACATAATAAAAACTAAAATTATAGCTATCCCTATAAAATAAATATTGACTTTTTTTATCTCATCAAAAACATTAATCAAATCTATCTTAAATAAGATATATAAAAACAATAAAATCCCGATTACTGATAAAAAATTTTTCCAGTTTGTTATTTTCATTTTGTCCTTGTTAAATTAAAATTTATCAGTAATTTGAAAATACTTCTTTGCACATTTTCTTAGTTTGCACTGATTTTTAATCAATTTGATTTAAATTTTATTTTTTATTTATTCTGAAATTTTTTTCCTTCAATTATTTTATTTGTACTTTAATCTTATTTATTTTAAAAACTAAACAAATTATTTCTAAAAATAAATAAGGATAATAAGCAAATTATTGCCTGAAAGCTGAAAATTAAATATACAACCTCGTTTTCATAAACTTTATTTTTAAATTTGCTTAAAATCCATATAGAAAGATGGGTTAATCCATAAATTTTGTTATAGGGCAGAGTTAAACTTCCATCTTCACTAACCTTTCCAAAAGAGTGTTTTTCTAATTTGCCCCTTAATTTTAAAATGGTTTCTATTACATAAGGGATAAATATAAAAACGGCAATTTTTTCAAAATTACCAAGTATAGCCATGCCCGCTATTAAAGCGCCTACAGCATAAGTTAAAATATCTCCTGGGAAAACTTTGGCAGGGCATTTATTATAAAAATAGAAAATTATTAAACTTGCTGTCATGCACAAACCAACAATAGCCAGACCAGGATTGGCAGTCAGATAAGCAACAAAAGACAAAAAACTAACTATTATCACTCCCTGTCCTGATTCTAAGCCGTTCATTCCAGCTAAAAAATTATAAGTTGTTGCGGCGCCAGCTATTCCTATCGGAATTAAAATTATAGGATAATAAATGCCCAAATTAATTATTCCAAAACCGGGAATATCTACAATTTTTGTACCAGCATTTATTACAACTAGAGGAACTGATGCAATAAAAGCGAGAAATAATCTAAATCTTATTGATAGTCCTTTAGAAGTCCATCCCAGAACATCATCGACAAAACCAACCAAAGCGAGTATTAAAATAACATTTAGTAACGCAAAAATTTGAAGGGTTCTGTCATCCTGATTCATAATAAAAGTTTTGATGGCAATATAACTTAAAACTCCCAGTATAAAGGCAATAACAACTATTATTCCTCCAGAAGCAGCAACATTTTTTAATTTAACAGGCTTATTCATATCCTCCCACAAATAACCAACCTGTCTGCACTTTAAAATCCATTTTGGCAGAGTATATAAAGTTAAAATAAAACTTAATAATAAAGGTATTAATAATAAAGGTTCCATTATCTAACTAATTTTTTCTAGTTTTTAAAGTTAATTTCACAGCAACCAATCCAGATATTTAGTCTCGTCTGTATCGAGATATTCTTGTTTTATCTTTTCTTTTCCGGTATATTTAATCTCCCAGATTTTAATAGGCCCCCTGAATCCCTGGAAATAAACAATTTCTGGAATGGATGCTCCCTGGTTTCTTAATTGCGATACTACTAAATCTGGTTCTGTATGGACTAGCTTAAAATTTGAGAATTTATTAGACGGATCGTTCATAACATATGTCTGGCTTAACATTCCTCTAAATAGTCTTGGAGAGAGATAAATCGCAGCACCAACATCGTTAATTTTAACTCCCCCATTTTGCAAATCTACTTTTGGAAAAATATAAGCAGCTGCCTCAATGCCGGTTTTAAAATCAGCCAGCTTGCCATTTAGATATAAATACCTTAATTTAACAGTATGCTGTTGGTTTTGATAAACAAGAATAATACTTGGTTGTTCGTATACCTTATTGTTTGTCGGGATTACAATTGCTCCAACCGCGGCAGAATTTGCAGGAATTAGGTTGTCACTAATCAATAAATCTTCATCTAGAGATATTCCTCCAGTATAAACAAGTATTGTCTGATTTTTTGTCTCCTGAACCTGTTTTTCATCTAGTAAAAAAATTCCCATAAATGAGTATCTGTCAAAATCTTTATCGCTTCCAATGCTTGAGAACGCTCCGTATTTTCCTATATCCGTAGAGTCTATTAATAAGTGGGTAGTGTTGTGGTTATATAAAAATTCTAGAGCGTCGTTTTGATTACTGCCTGTAAGAACATGCCTTCCCATTAAATAATTCCAGTAAGTTATGGCATTTCCACCGTCTGTTAAAGTTGCCCTATTGCCTATACTCTGTATCCAGTAACCATAATCCCACCAGTGGCTAAAAACAGCATTTTCTGGAGTGTTTTTTCTAATCCAGTCCATTGCTTTTTGCCACTGTATGTTATAACTGCTTGGAACAAAACTATATGCCTGAGCCTCAACACTCTTATAAAAAATAAAAAAACTGTAAATGCTTGAAACTATGACTAAAATTGCAAATAGCCCTAAGACAACTTTCACTAGCTCTTTTGATTTAAAATATCTATCAACACTTTCAACTAGTAAGAAACTAACAAATATGGGAGCTATTGGCCCTAAAACCATAATTAATCTAACAGCTCCTCTAACTGTAAACAAAGTTAAAATAAATAATGAAAATAGTAAGAGGTATCCAAATTTTATTTTTCTGAAGCTATCATCTCCATTTTTTCGGTACTGATTGTAGTAATAACCGAAAGAAGATACAAATAGGATAGCTGTTAAATAGTAAAAAGATTTGCTGATAAAATTCTCTCCATTAAAGATACTGCTTCCAGAATATCTTGAGAAAACTATTCCAACAAAAAATAAAATATAGCTTACTGTTAAAATCCAGGCGTCCTTTTTTTTCAAAGTCAGCAGCATTTTCCTAAATAAAACTACCGAGCCTATAAAAAAAAGCCAGAATACTAGTGGAATATTTTTGACAAAGGGTCCAAAATTCTGACTCCACTCCTGAAAATTTGGCTGTCTATTCTCAGCTACAGTAATATTCCATCTTCCAACAACTGGTTTAAAAATTGTCTGGTGAATAGCCTTTAACTTTTCTATAATAAAAGAGGGGCCTAAAAAAATCAGACTTAGTGCTAATAAAATAACTATTGCGCTAACAAAAGAGATTATTGTTTTTGGTATTTTATTTTCTAGAGTCATTTTATTAGCTATTTTTGTATTACAAATTAAAAGATGAACAGCTATAATAAAAAAAGTTAAAAAAGCAAGTCCGGAAGAAAGAGAGGTAAACATTTCATTAAAATTATATCTCTTGCTGGAAAAAAACATTAGTATGAAAAAGGATAAAATTAGCCATGAACTATATGCTAAAAATTCTTTCTTTTCTATTTTTTCTAATATAAAAGCAATTAAACAGGCCAGACCAATAGGAATGAAAATGTATATAACGCCTCCCCACAACAGTCCCGTAATGCCTGTAGAAATTCCTGATAAAACTCCATAAATTATCGCTCCCTTAAATTCAGATTTCCATGCCTTTAAAAATAAATAAAATGAGAGGAATATGAAAAAAAATGCGGCAGATTCTTTTTCAGGTATTCCCGCTATAGTTCTTGATAAAAATATAGGCATAACTATCATAAAAAAAGTGGATATTATTGCTACTAGATTAGCTTTTAAAATGCTTTTTTTGCTTTTTCTAGTGAAAATTTCTCTTACAAATAAAAAAAAGCTGATTATTGTCAGGCCGAACATTATTACAGGAAAAATAACTCCTGCATATTCGAGATTAGATTTTATTCCAATAAAATTAAGTAGATAATAAGTCCAGGCAATCATGTAGGACAGTAGAGGAACTTCAATAGAGTTATCGAATCCTAGAGGAACATTTCTCATATAATCTCTGTCGGGGAGAATTCCTTGTTCAACAATAGTTTTTGCGTTTCTCAAAAAAAGCCAGGGATCTAAGTCAGGCCCTAGAGTCCAGGTATCTGTAGTTATATCCCATAATCCCGGTCTGCCTCCGTGATCAGTCATCGGCAAAGATCTTATATAAACACCAAGAATTATAGCAATTATCAGGAGAATTAAAATCCAAACCTGGCTATTTTTAAAAAAGTTTAATATCTTTTCCTTCCTTATTTTAAGTAAGCTTTCTACCTCGCTTTCCATTTCAATAGTTGCAATAGAATCTTTTTAAATTTATGCGGTTTTTACCCTATTTTTCCGGTATTAAGATTGTATAATCCCCGGGCATAGATTATAAATTCTTGGCCTAGAAAATATATAGGTAATTTTATCAAAGAGAAAATCAAAAACTTCTTGTATTTTACCTACGCCTAAAACTTCAAAATGTAATTTTGAA